>DAOQAK010000029.1 GCA_035353855.1 Bacteroidales bacterium
CAACTTCGGCTACTGATGGAGGGAATTTTACGATTTCTTCTACATAAACTCCCGGTGTTTTGTAAGATGTTGCCATGGTTTTTGATTGTTTATTTTTTAGTTTATAATCTTATTTATTTCTATTTTTTATTTATTGTTTTTGTAAACTTTATATAATTTGTATCAAGCCAGTTTGTATCAAAAGGCAGAAAACTATTTTTCAAAATTTTTATCAAAGCCGTACAACCATTGAATTCACTGGTAGTATCAATAAAATAATTTGTAATAAAACTTCCAATTTCCAAAGTATAAACTCCCGATTGCTGATTGCTTAAATCAATGCTGCAATTAAAATAATCGTCATCATTTTTTTTAGAAATATTCTCGGAAATAATATTACCATCCTGATTTTTTATTTTCCATGATGCTTCATCTGCGCTACTTAACCCGCAATCCGTATCTTTTACGTTTACTGAAAAAATTACAGGTTTCAAAATTATTTTTTGATAAATTAATTCAACAGAAGTTGATGTGCTGTCTTTTTTTTCTCCTAAATATATTTGAGGAAAGCTATATTGCACATCAGATGTATCAGGGAAAAAATTTAAATTATTCAATAATGCAGAACTGTTGAAATATAATTTAAAATATAAGGCTTGGTTATCGTCCAAAACAAATTGCGGAACTATTTTCCCGGCATCACTTTCATCCTGCGAACCCTGAAAATAAACAAGAATGCCACCTTCATATGAATGATATCCCAAATCATGATTCTTCATCAAAACCAATGTTGATGCTGATGGAATAATCATCACATCCTTATTGCTTGTTGATGAATCCTGTTCATAATTGATATCAACTGAAAAATATTTTTTATATAATGACCAAAGCATTTTTTTAATTATGATTTACGTAATATATCAAAACCAATTCCACGTACTTCGCCAACATCACCAAGTTTCTTGTTATCCTGTATGCTCAATAATTTCACTTTATATAAAACCGATGGAACTATTTTACTTCCCATAGTCTGCCATAGGCTGTTATTCTGCTCGAATGACAATGAATACAATTCAATTATCAATGATTCAAGATTTGTGATTTCTTTTGGAAAATCATCTTTTTCAAAAACATTTTTGCCCTGAAAAATAGTAATGATATGCGATATTTGTTTTAAAGCTTCAGTATAATCGGTTTTCTGCGCCGAAAAAAGTATATACAGATTCAGTTTTATTTCAGGGTTTACAATTTTATAACTGGAGTCATAAACATTCTCTTTTCTATAATGATTCTGATTCTTATAAAATTTTTCTTCTTCAATATTAATCAAGGTAATATATAAACTATCGGAGGATCCCTCTTTACTAATGCTGTCAATTTTAGTTTCTACAGGAGCTCCAAGCCGTGAATTCAATTCTTCGCTTACATACTTTTTTATAAATGTTAATGCATTGTCAATCATAGCTTATACCTTATATATACATAATCAAATATAATTTTTTTGCTTAAATATATATTATTATCGATTCTTATAATATTTTTTTGTTTGAATAGAAATTAAAGTGTGCCAAAAATAAAATAAAAATGTAACTTGCAAGCAATTTTTTAATTTTTTTTGATTTTTTTAAAACGATTAAGATAAAAACTGTATGTCGGTCAATAGTTTGATAAACCGATTAGCCATAAATTTTAAATATTCTGATGGTATTGAAAGGGGAATAGCATTACCACTCAGCCAGGAATATTATGAAACGCTCATTCAACCTGCAATAGAGAAGGTTTTTGAAAAGTATAATCAATATGATATCCGAATCGAAAAGTTAGAAATTGATTTAAATAATTTAAGCATTGAAGAAATTCCTTTCCGTTTAACTCAATTTTTAGAAGAAGAGATCATAAAATATATCAGGAATAATAAACCTGAAGATTTTAAAAATCCTGAAATAAACTATCAAAAAAAAGAACCTGATTTAAACGATAAAACCCAGGCATTTATCTACTATCTGAAACATGCTATAATCCCTTGGTACTACTGCGGTTCAGACTTATTCGATATAAGTAAAATCACCTATGATATTTTCGTCCGTGCTGAAATAAAAATTGATTTTATTTATAATTTATTACATATTATATCCGGTGATAAAATTGCACTGCAACGATTTTATTATTTAACCGATGATGAAATTCTGGATAAAATACTGGTATCAATTACAAACGCTACTGAAATAAAAACCATTTACGAAATCATTACAAGGTCGATTGAGAAATTAAAAAGAAAACAAAAAGAAGAATTACGAAAAAGTTTTTTCGAATCGATCATACGTGAATCGTATTCAGGGCAAATGAATATGGATAAGGTCATACATACTTTTACTGACATAATTCTCCAACAACCACGATCCAATGTTTTAAAGAAAGAAATAACTACAGCCTTGATAATTTCTTCACCTGAAAAAAGAATTGCATCTATAATGGAAATTTTTTCAAAGCATATTTCAGAGAAAAGAATTTTTATCAAATCAATGTTGTACAACCAAGATGAAGATATTTCAAAATTAAATGATCGTTATTCTACGGAAACTTTCGCGGATTCAGATACAAAAAAAAGAATTCAAATTACCAATGCAGGTCTGGTGATTTTAAACCCTATGATAAAAAACCTTTTCGATGCATTGGGATTTATTGATTCGGGCGGAAAATTCAAATCAGAAAATTTGCGTCAGCGTTCTGTTCATATTCTGCAATCGATTACCGGATTACCAGGAAAACATTATGAACATTTATTACCCCTGAATAAAATTATTTGCGGCATGAATATGCTTACACCTGTTGACCCCATATTCCGTATAAAAAAACAGGAACGTGATGAAATCAACGATATGATTAAAGCGGTACTGGAATATTGGAGCGCGTTAAAAAGCACATCAGTAAAGGGTTTGCAGGAATCATTTATCCAACGTAAGGGAACGATAGAAAAAAGCGACAAAGACTGGATACTGCGTGTTGAAAATACAGGTATTGACTTGCTTCTTGATGAACTTCCCTGGAGCATTAATATTTTAAATTATCCGTGGAACGATTATATTATACATGTTGAATGGAAACATTAGAATTAAAAAAACAAAGCATTAATAAACTGGCTGCAAACGCCGCATTTATTGAACAAGAATTAAAATGGTTCAGTGAAGTTGTAAATACTCGATTAAAAATTTATTTTAATCATGATAGTATTTTTTCATCGATAGAAGAAATACCTGCACCTGAAATAGAAGGAACTCAAAGCCTATACGAGAATTTTATTGAGTCATATAAACTGAATCGTATGGACAGGATTTGTTTAATGCTTTCATTTGTGCCACTATTAAAACCACAATTATTCGATTGCTTCAATATAAAAAATGCCAACACCGACCAGCGCTTTACTGAATTCGGCTGTATTCGCGGCAATCATCATAATGGACTGATACCAACTTTCGAAACACTTTTATTTATTATTGCCGGAGATAATATTTCTGAGCGACTGAATTATATCAATTATTTTCATCATCATTTTTTATTCAAAAAAAGAATGCTGAATTTTGAATTGATATCAGAAAATGAACCTCAGCATAGCGCTATTATTACACCATCTGTTGATTTAATTGCAACACTTATTAAAAGCGGAAAATATTCTCCTGAATTTTCAATGAGATTTCCGGCACGTAAGATTACTACTGAACAACGCTGGGATGAGCTGGTACTTGATGATACGATATTTTCTCAGATCAATGAGATCAAAACATGGATTGAACTGGGCGATAAAATGCTTGATGAATGGAATCTGCGTCGCAAAATGAAACCCGGCTATCGAAGTCTTTTTTACGGACCTTCAGGGTCAGGAAAAACTTTTACTGCAACATTACTTGGGAAGTATACCAACAGGGATGTTTATTGCGTTGACCTTTCGATGGTGGTATCAAAATATATTGGAGAAACTGAAAAAAATCTTTCAAAAATATTTGAAAGCGCAGAAGATAAAAACTGGATTTTATTTTTTGATGAAGCTGATGCATTGTTCGGGAAACGTACCAACATCAAGGATTCGCATGATCGTTATGCTAACCAGGAAGTTTCGTATTTACTACAACGTGTTGAAGATTATAACGGACTTGTTGTTCTTTCAACAAACTTAAAAACTAATATTGACGATGCTTTTGCGCGACGTTTTCAAAGTGTGATTCAATTTACCATTCCTAATGCAGAACAGCGCGAACGTTTATGGAAGAATACTTTTTCCGAAAGAACTGTTTTCGCTAAGGATGTTAACCTTACTGAAATAGCCGAAAAATATGAAGTTACGGGGGGGGCAATATTGAATATAGTCCGCTATTGCTCACTAATGGCAATGAGCAGGAATAATAATATCATTCTTAGCTCTGATATTATTAATGGTATCCGAAAAGAATTTCATAAAGAAGGTAAAACAATTTAATTGAAAAAATTAAATATCATTTATTATGAAATATCCATGCAAACGTAAATTTACACTAACCGTGATGAATAAAATCAAACAGGAGTTTGATCAGGAATTTACTTTGGCATGGATATTCACGAGCTTGCTAGTGTTGCGCCCCATGAATATCGGGGGTGGGAGCAAGCCTGCCCGACTGGCAAGGCGGGTAACAAAAAATATCATTTCTGACAACATACATATTTTATAAACATTATCATTTTTATACAGATGAAAACAAATGACCTAAGGAAAAAGCTAAAATGTATTTTTAGAACCACTATAGTTATTATTTTCTTTTTATTATCATTCCGGGTGAATGTAAATTCACAACCGGTCAATCATATTAATCAATCAACACAGCATCTTTCGCTCCTTAAACGATCTCTAAGATATTATACGAATACAGGAAAACCCGACACTGTAATTAAAAGCGGGGATAAAACAGAAACATTTGAACAAAAGTCGATACAAAATAAAAAATTATCGGGGTTACTACTCCCGGAAATTTATATAAGCACAATTAAGAACGGAAACAGGCAGGTTTCTTTCAGTATTTTTATTGACACCACCTTTTCATTAGCTTATGATGCATCAGCAAATAAATACACCGGTTCATTCAAAATCACTCTTCTTGAAAATACAACTGCGAATACTGAAGAAAAAAAATTAAAAAAACCTGTTTCTTTAGATTTATGGGTTAATCAAAATGTAAAAGTTTCTCCTGAAAAAATAAATATTGATCACATCAACTATCCTCCAACCGAAATAAAAATAACTGACCAATCTTCGGATAACCCTGTTCCCATTAAGGTTATTACCAGTTTTAATTCCAAAGGCTACACTGTTCATCTGAATAAAGAAACGATACTATATATTGAAACCGATGAACAATCCGTTCAGGGTTATGGAGTAGAATCGATCCCCATAAATATTTCTTTGAAAAATTTTACCGGAAACGAAAATATAAAAGTTACCATAAGTACAGATAAAGGCATTGTAAATCCACAGCAATTAACCCTTTCGAAAGAATCTCCAAATGGCTCAGTAACCCTAACTTCAGCAGGAACCAGTAAATCAACAATAAGAATAAGCGCTAACGGTTTTGCAGATAACACAAAAGTTTTCATGTTTGTATTTCCCTGGATGTTCATCATATTTTCTTTATTAGGAGGCGCACTTGGTGCAGTGGTTAAAGTTTTAATGAGAAGATACAAAAAAAATGCTTTGAAAAATTTAGTGCTGGGTTTATTGACCGGATTTATTTTTGCCATTCTTTATTATGTATTGGGAATAGAAATATTTGATGCAAAATTAAACCGCAACATCAATGAATTTGCTGTTTTAGGAATAAGTTTCCTTGGCGCATTATTCTGGGGAACAATTTATAATTCCATCGGCAAAAAATTATTTGGACAAAAAAATTAAATGTTATTTATTTTAAGCATAAGATTACGTTCGCATGTCAAAAACAAATATACAAGTTGCAAAGCCTGTTCCTGTAAATCAAAATAAGAGCAATCCGAGTACAGTGATTTCCTGTTCATCGAAATCTACAGACCTTACTACTGACCTGATTCAACTAAAACCTGATGAGAATTTTAATTGGATGAATGAAAACAGTTCGATCCAAAACAGAATAACATCTGAAATATCGCAGCCCAGTAAACAAAACATCATTCAACCCAAACTTGAAGTTAGTCAGCCTGATGATGATTTTGAAAAAGAAGCCGATTCAACAGCTGATATGATAATGCGTAAATCATGCTGTGGCAGCAGTGAAGAGGATGAAAAAATACAACCAAAATTAAACTCTGATTTCATTACCCGGCAATCACAAGTAAAAGAAAAAAATATTACCTCCATAAATTCATCATTAGAAAATCAGATCATCCATTCAAATAGCAGCGGCAATCCACTTCCCGAAAATACACGCACATTTATGGAAAGCAAGTTTGGCGCCGATTTCAGCAATGTAAAAATTCATACCGATTCCAATGCTGTTCAATTGAGTAATATGTTAAATGCACAAGCATTCACTCATGGAAATAATATTTATTTCAACAGCGGAAAATTCAATCCCGGGAACACTTCAGGAAATCATCTACTGGCGCATGAATTGACGCATGTATTACAACAAAGCAATGGACTAAAAAAGATATCACGTGCTTATTATAACGTGGGTAATAGTCGTGTGAACATTGATTATGGGAATGTGGTTTATCACGATAACACACTTGAATACCAAAGTCAGATTGAAGAAAATTATGCAGACTGGACCGGTCAACCTGCAACTGCAATACAAACAGAAGTAAGTACACTTTCTAATCCTCAGAAAAGATGGCTTCTTTTTGCTATAGATGTTATTACAGACAATCCTATATCATCTTTAAATAAAGTTGAAGCTGTAGAAAGATTAATCAATCATGCACCTGAAGCGCTATATGCTCCTTTGGATAATTACGATTGGCATAATCCTGTGTTTGATTTTGAAAATGAAGTTTTACGGGTAAGCGGTTGGTTTGAATTAGCATTAACCGCAGGGCTTACTCCACCAAGCGCACAAGATCAAAGTTTATTAGATATTGCATACAATCATGAATTAACAACAAGTAATAATTCCGGTTCAACTTGCCCGGCTACAAGAAGTGCAACTGAACAATTGGATGAAGCTGCATTGCGAAGCGACTTACCTCCTTTAATGCGTACATACCTTCAGAATAATGTAAATAGACTTACAGGCAGAGGTGTACAATCGCATAATGTTTCTGATATTTTACCTATAGCTGATATTGTACAACGTGAAGCTTTGCAATTTTTTTCACCATACATAGGAAATGGAAGTGCAAAAGATTTTTTACAAACATGGCAGTACTCATCGCATTTAACAAGTAGTACAGCAACAAATGCAATACCTGCAGATACAGGATTTTACTTCCTACTCAACAGATCCAAAGGTGAAGCCGACAGTAGTGGACTTTTTCAACGTGTAAAATATGATTCCCGTTGCGAAGCTGACCGACTGGTTTTAGAAGATATCATCACTCAATTGCTTACTGAATCAACCGTACAGACACAATTAAATTCCATCTTATCGTGGCAAAGTTTTACATCACAGGATAATGACGGAGCCGAAATGGTTATTAATTTACAATATTTTTCTGACCAGGATGCGTGCGAAAGAAGATGGATACTAGTGAATACATTGTGTCATGAATTAATTCATGCCTATGTTCATCCAAATTTTAGCGGCTTAGCAAATGGAAGAAGAATAGTTATAGAAGGATTTACCGAAGTACTTGGTGACCAACTCTACACCCGCATAAGAACAAAGGCATTAAGCGATCCATCATTTCGTGCTCTATTTGAAACAGGCATAAGCGCCAGCGCCCCTATACCTGAAGCTCAAACAGGCTATGGTGATGATGGCATATATGCAGATCGTATAAGAGTAATTGTTGGTGAAGATAATTTCCGTGCAGCCTATTTCCTTGGACAAACAACACTGGCAGGGCTTCAACCAAAACTTTTCATAGGAAACATTGACAATGAATTTGAACGCGAAGCCGATTATGTTGCTGACAGGATAACAATGAATATTGAACAAAATATCCAAAGTTCAAATATTACCAAAATTCAGCGGCAACCAATGCCCGAAAATCCAAAAGCCACTGTTGTTGAAGCAACCGATGCCGATATAAAAGAGTTTGTTAACTCAGCTATTGATTATTTAAATGAAGCTGCCGATTATTATAAGCTTGCAAAATTTGATCAGAACAGGTTGGATAGCGCCATGAAACAAATTTCACCTATGGCAAACATTTATCCTGAAATGATCAAAACACGATTAAATGATGATGCAGATGTTTTGAAAAAATTTAAAGATGCTTTTAATTTAGCTATCCGGAATTTATTCATAAAAGCAACTGCCGATATTCCTAATACTACTATTATTCAGCTTTATATGGCAAACCTGCAATTCCTTCCAGAATGGGCAAGACCTGATGTAGCCAGTTTTAATCTTAAAGATGACAAACAACGAAAAGATTTTATTACCAACCTTACCAAAGCATTTAATGTTTCTACACTTTTCCAAAATTATCCGATAACAGATAATGCTTCATTAGAATCACTTTTAAAATATTTACTAAGCTTAGTATCCGATTCACAAAATTTAATTGCTGATAAACTCAATAATGATGCAACTCTTGTGGCATCATTAAAAAGCGCTTACCGAAGTACAATTGAACAAATTCTTTTCAAAGCTGCAACAGCATTGAATAAAAACACTACCGATTTATTTTTACAATATCGTTATGGCTCAAAAACACTGTTACACGAATGGGCCGACAAAGAAGTTGCTAATATTACAGTTGCAGTACCTATAGGAACTTCACCCGATCCTATTTCAGGAAACATAACATTTTCATATAATGGGTTTGACATCACTATTGAACCCGATGGTTCGCAATCAGATGAAGGTGCAGAAACCAAATTAAGTTTAAACTTTACAAATAAGATTGGAAAAAACTGGGATGAAAAAAATATTATAACAAGCTTTACTCCTCCAATCACTCCAACAATAACAATCAAAACAAACTACGGCCCTTTATCCACAGCAGCATCAATATCGGGTTATGGTCGTGGCACTACTGCTGAAGATAAACGACTAGGAAATACTTCTCTTGGATATCATGAAAAATCACATAGCAGGAATTATCTTAAATATATTGTGAATAATCCGGCTCCTGTATTTGCAGGAAAAACAGGCGATACAAAAAAAGTATTTACTGACGCTGAAGCTAAATATGTTAAAGCACTAAAAGCTTATGTTCCCGACAACGAAAGAATATCAGAACTAGATACCGACTGCGTTGGTTCACCTAATATTGTGCAATATCACACTAATAAAGGAACGAAAACTAAAGTAAAATGTCCATAATATTAATCTTATCTTTATAAATATGTCCAGACAATTTTTTCAAATAAAAAATGCGAAACCTGTTAACTATAATGAAAACAAGGTTAACAACAAAAGTTCTGAAAATATTATTCAGCGAAAAACTGATGACCATTTTTCCTGGATGAATGTCAATACTGAAATTCAAAACAGGATTAACCAGAATATTTTTCAACCGGGAAAACAAAATGTTGTTCAGCCAAAATTGGAAATAAGTAAACCCGGCGACTATTACGAAAGAGAAGCCGACACGATGGCTGAAAAAGTGATGTCAACAAATAATTTTTCTTTTATTAAAACCGAAAAAAATCAAAACAAAAATTCTATTTCACCTTTTTCAAACTCAGGAACAACAGCAAATTCACAACTTGAACAAGAACTTCAGGATTCAAACAGTAATGGCAACTCATTATCAAATGATGTTCGCACTTTCATGGAAAGCAGGTTTGGCACTGATTTCAGCAATGTAAAAATTCATACTGATTCAAATGCGGTTCATATGAACAGGATGTTGAATTCGCATGCCTTTACTCATGGAAATAATATTTATTTTAATTCAGGAAAATATAATCCTGAAAGTAATTCAGGAAAAAATTTATTAGCACATGAACTTACACATGTAGTGCAGCAATCTTCAAATTCAGCTCCCAGTATCCAAAGAGACGGAGAAAACAATGATGCATTTTCCTTTAATTTCGATTTATTACCTCCTGCATTAAAATTCAGGCTGGGTTCATTCATGCTCAATGTTAATACCAGTTCCAGTGAATTTAATTTTACACAAGGTTTGATGAGAACAACTCTCGGATATTCTTATGGAAGTGATATTTATTTAGGCAGTAGTGGTGGCGGATTCAATTCCCGAATAGGATTTAATCCTTCATCCGACCAGATTTCATTGGGACTCGGATATGACCAATTCAGGCTCAACACCTCATTTAACCCCTCAACAACATCATTTGGATTAGGTCTGGGTTACGGTTCTTCACTTCTTCCCATGCCATCAGAATTAAGTTCCAGTGTTTACAGAGGTGAAGCAGGAGCTGAAAGTGCATTGGGTTCTTTAGGTTCGATGAGTAATCCATACAGCTGGTACACTCAAAATGGCGATAACATTGATGCGATCATGAGCGCGGTTAAATCAACAACATCAATAGGTGATGCGCAAGAAGGAAGTTTTGGTGCAGGACTAAGGTTTACTTATAATCCCCAGTCAGGAGCAATTATTTATGGCGGAATGCAGTGGATCTTCTGATAAACTTCAAGAACCAATCCGTCTTAGGTGGACAATACTTAAAGAAAGATATTTTTAAATTGGAGATTTGAGATTTGATTCTTTAACTTTCTGCTTAATTCATCATTTCTTTTTTCAAAGTATTCCAATAACTTTTTCCGTAGGAAACAAAAATTTCTTCACCAGCTTTAATATTTCTCGATGCCTTAATATATGCTTCGCCCTTTATAATTTCATATCTTGCATTGTTACGCAATCCCTCAACACGTGTTAAACCTGCAGCATCATTGGCATATCTGCCTTTTGCCCACAATGTATACTGAGCATCAATACATCTTCTCTTACTAATAAATAAATAATATCCGCCAAAGCCTTCCTGTTCTTCATTGCGCTTTTCACATTCTTTCCATGTTATTCTGTCGCCATCATATTTTACGATAATATCTCCTCGTTTAAAATCCTTTTCAGCCCATAAACCCATTCCTGATGATGGTATCTGCGATTCTTTTACTTTAAGCATCTTTAAAAAATTTAGTTGTACAAAAATAGCAGAAATAGTTCTATTTAAAAACGTAATCATAAAAAAACATTTAACATTTTTTGATTTCATCAATCGAAAATGTTGTTAATCCCGCTAAAAAATCGTTTTTTTGCAAAAAAAATAATATGGAACATTTCAGAAGAAATAAGATTAAGGATCTGATGAAAAATCCTGAATCTGTAGGCATCGGAAATAGTGTTACTGTTAAGGGTTGGGTTCGTACCAAAAGAGGAAATAAAAATGTTGCTTTCATCGCTTTGAACGATGGATCAATCATTCACAGCATTCAAATTGTTGTGGATGTTCAAAAGTTTGATGAAAATATTTTAAAACAAATAACCACAGGCGCATGTATCGGGGCAAGCGGAACTCTTGTAGAATCGCCGGGTGCAGGACAACATGTTGAAATTAATGCAACCGCAATTGAAGTATATGGAACTGCCGACAGCGAAATTTATCCGCTACAGAAAAAAGGACATACATTAGAGTTCCTTCGTGAAATAGCCCACCTTCGTCCACGTACCAATACTTTTGGCGCAGTTCTCCGAATTCGTCATGCTATGGCTTATGCCATACATAAATATTTTAATGATAATGGTTTTTATTATTTGCATACTCCTATAATCACTGGTTCGGATGCAGAAGGCGCAGGAGAAATGTTTCGCGTAACAACGCTGGATATTGAAAACACACCTAAAAAAGAAGATGGCACAATAGATTTTACAAAAGATTTTTTTGGAAAACCCACAAACCTTACTGTTTCCGGTCAACTGGAAGGTGAGTTAGGCGCCATGGCTTTATCGCTTATATATACTTTCGGTCCTACGTTCCGTGCAGAAAATTCAAATACACCAAGGCATTTAGCCGAGTTCTGGATGATTGAACCCGAAATGGCTTTCTATGAAATTGAAGACAATATGGAATTAGCAGAAGATTTTTTAAAATATCTTATTCGCTATGCTTTGGAAAATTGTTATGACGATTTGGAATTTCTGAATAATATGTATGACAAGGAATTGATTGATCGCCTGAAATCTGTAACTGATAATGCTTTTGAACGATTAACATATACAAAAGGTGTTGAAATCCTTGAAGCATCGGGACAAAAATTTGAATTCCCGATATCGTGGGGAAAAGACCTGCAGGCTGAACATGAAAGATACCTGGTGGAAAAACATTTTAAAAAACCAGTTATTCTTACCGATTATCCAAGAGATATTAAAGCCTTTTACATGAAACAAAATGATGACGGGAAAACTGTTCGCGGTATGGATGTTTTGTTTCCTCGCATAGGTGAAATCATTGGAGGTTCACAAAGAGAAGAAAATTATGAAAAACTTCTTGGCAGAATTCATGAAATGAAAATTCCGGATAAAGATATGTGGTGGTACCTGGAAACAAGAAAATTTGGATCAGCGCCACACAGCGGATTTGGTCTCGGGTTTGAACGACTCATTCTTTTTGTTACCGGAATGGCGAATATCCGTGATGTGATTCCTTTTCCACGTACACCACAGAATGCAGAATTTTAGTTCAGAAAATTTTATAAATATCTCTTGCTTTCAAGTCGGTTTTTGAGTAAATTGCAAGAAAATATAAAACCGTTTTACAACTATGCTCAACCAGAAATTACAACAGAAACTTCTTCAAAAGTTGTCGCCACAGCAGATACAGCTCATGAAACTGTTGCAAGTTCCTACCATAGCTTTAGAACAACGAATAAAACAGGAAATCGAGGAAAACCCTGCCCTTGAAGAAGGCACAGAGGAAGAAGAAGAAAACACAAATGAAGAACTCGATGACAATAACATTTCCGAGGATATAAATGAAGATGATGAAACGCAGGATGATTCGAAAATAAATGAAGAAGACGAATTTGCTTTCGATGATTATGTTAATGGTGATGATGAAATTCCATTATACAAACTTGTAGCCAATAATACAAGTCTTGATGATGAAAAAAGAGATATCCCTTATGCTTCGGGCATCACATTTCATGAACAATTGATTTCACAACTTGGTCTTCGGGTACTCGAAAACAGGGAATACCAGATAGCGCTTCATCTTATAGGAAACCTCGATGATTCAGGCTATCTGCAACGTGATATCAATGCAATGGTTGATGATCTGGCTTTCGCCCAGAATATCAAAACAACAGCTTCCGAAATATTGCATTTACTTGAAATCATCCAGGAATTTGATCCTCCCGGTGTGGGTGCAAGAAATTTACAGGAGTGCCTGTTATTACAGTTAAAACGATTATCCCCTTCTACACCTGAAATTGAACAGGCTATAGATATTATCAAAAACTATTTTGAGGATTTTACAAAAAAACATTACGATAAAATTGAAAAGAAAAAAGGCATTAATGAAAATATTCTGCATAGTGCTATTGGTGAAATCCTGAAATTAAATCCAAAGCCGGGAAATACTTACATTGAACATTCACGTGTTCAGCAATACATTGTTCCCGATTTTATTTTAACGAATAACGACGGGCAATTGGAACTATTTCTAAATTCACGCAATGCTCCCGATTTAAAGATCAGCAAGACCTACCAGGAAATGCTGGAATCATATTCCAGGTCGAAAGATAAAAAAGGAACACAAAAAGAAGCAATGGTTTTTGTTAAGCAAAAAATTGATTCTGCAAAATGGTTTATCGATGCTATAAAACAACGCCAGGATACTTTATATCAAACCATGAATGCTATTCTTGAATACCAGAAAGAATATTTTACTGAAGGTGATGAAACATTAATAAAACCAATGATCCTGAAAGATATTGCTGAAAAAGTAAACCTTGATATAAGTACAATCTCCAGGGTTGCAAACAGCAAATATGTTCAAACTCCTTTTGGAACATTCCCATTAAAAAGTTTTTTCTCTGAGTCCATGTCGACTGATTCGGGAGAAGAAGTTTCAACACGTGAAGTAAAAAAAATATTACAGAATTGCATCGAATCGGAAAGTAAGAAAAAACCTCTTACTGATGATGAACTGGCAAAAATTCTGAATGAAAAAGGATACAATATTGCACGGCGTACTATTGCTAAGTACCGCGAAATGCTTAACATTCCTGTAGCACGCTTACGTAAAGAAATTTAAACGAATGGAAACCCGCCTGGCAAAAATCATTTCATATCTTTTCCATCCTGTATTTGTTCCGATATACGGATTATTGGTACTCTTTAATATGAAATCATATTTTTCTTTTGAGCTTATATTTAATGCTCAATTATTAATCCTTTCGTTTGTATTTATTACTACTGTAATTTTTCCATTGTTTATAATTTATTTTTTGAAACAGCAGGGTTACATTCAAAGTTTTCAAATGCAAAGCCGCGATGAAAGAAGACTACCTTATTTATTAATGGCAATTTTTTATTTTATCACTTACCAAATGTTCACCCAGATGCATCTTCCGGAAATATATTCTTTTTATTTTATGGGTGCAACATTACTTTTAGCGCTGGTGGTTATCATTAATATATGGTGGAAAGTTAGCATACATATGGTTGGCATGGGCGGTTTGTTTGGAATGCTCACCGGGTTATCAATAGCATTTTCATTCAATACTATTTATTTACTTTCAATTATTTTATTGATAAGCGGGATTGTCGGATTTGCCCGTTTAAAATTAGAAACCCACAAACCATCCGAAATATATTCCGGATTTCTTGTGGGTACTGTTATAATGACTTGCCTGTATTTATTTATCTAAAGCAATGAAATTGCTATTCCTGCAGAAACAGGATACATTTCCAAACCTTTATCTTTTTTAAAAATATTTGTAAGAGAATAATATCCGAATACTCCAAACATTCCGTAATTAAAACGTGCAGTAACGCCATATCGTAAAGTTTCAATGTTTGGAATTTTATAATTTTTATATTTTACTTTATCTGTTGTTCCTGATAAATAATCATCTCCGCTGTATTTCGTATGATTATTAATCAAATAGCCGGCTTTAAATCCAACAGCAAACCTTATGTCTTTTCCTTTTTTGTTTTCAGCGCTGTATTTAAATTCAACCGGAACATCAAAATAAGAAAGGTTGATTTTATTTACGATATATTCTATTTTATTACCATTTATTGTTTTAGGTATACGGTTAAAAATAGTATTTCCGGTATATACATTTGTTGATGAAACGGAATCGTAACTCATTTCTTTTGCAGGGCTAGCATCACTAAATAAATTATGTGAGCCTAATCCGAAACCAATATTAAAACTAAATTTACTTTTTCCGAAAGGAACATTATACATTAAATAAAAAGCTACACCGCGATTAAATGATTTAACGGTAAGACTGGTATCGGCGCCCTGCCAAAAATCATTATAAATATTGATGATCACTTTTTCTCCTTTACCCGAAGAAATCTTCTTTGAAGAAGTTGAATCCTGTGCATGAATTACACTTAATGAAACTATGGATATCAAAAAAATTAAAAATGTTTTTTTCATAGCGGAAATTTTTGTTTTGTACAAAGTTAAAATAAATAACAATTTTAGATTATTTTCATTATAATTTCGTCATTTTATCCCAAAGTTTTTTCCCCATCTCCTTAGAGAACTCATATAATCCGGCTGGTTCATTTATTACTTTCCGGTCATGTACAATAAGTTCTCCGTTTGAAATAACATGTTGCACCTGTCTTGATTCAATTCCGAATAAAAAGTGTCCGTAAAAATTATTCTGATTAAAATCAGTAGGAGTATTATAATCAAGTACCACAAGATTATTTTCTCCATCACCAGAAATATTATTTGATTTTAAATAACGATGAACATTCCTGAAACGCTTGTATGCGCCGGGATAATCAATGTTGTCAAATCCCTGCCCAACATAAAATGCCGATTTTGCACTCCGCAGCATATCGCTGTGCATACCATCAGTACCCAGCATGATATTTTCGCCCAATCCCCGTGAATTGAAATATCCTACATTGTTATTCAAATTACTTTCCGAATTCTGCACAACCCATGCCTTTGAATTTTGAATGATTTTCTTTTCATGTTCATCAATATGCAGACAATGACCCAGTATGGTTTTAGAAAAATCAAGTGCACCATAATTATTTAATCTTTCAATAACACGACAATGGTAATTTTTTAAACATTCTTCTTCATCGTATTTATCTTCCGCCGTGTGAACATGAATTCCGCTATTATATTCCCTGGCAAGTGCAACAGCCGATTCCAGTGTTTTATCCGAAATGGTGAACGAAGCATGTAACCCCACTAATCCTTGTTCTGCCTTTAAATAATTTTCCGTTTCTGCTAAACCTTTCTGAGCAATATCTTCGCCATCCCTATCGCTGATTTCATAACACAATAAATGAGAAACACCTATTTTATTAAAAGCATTTGCAATAGTTTCAAGTGAACCATCAATCGCAAATGGCGAAGCATGATGATCGATTACAAAAGTAACACCGTTCTGCGCACAAGCTACAGCAGTTACCAATGCACTTGCTTCAATCATTTCCTCATCTAAACATTTATCCAATGTCCACCAAACATATTTAAGAATTTCATAAAAGTTTTCAGGACTTTTTTTTGGCGGATGCATTCCCCTGGACAAAGCCGAATATACATGATGATGCCCACAGGCAAATGATTTGGTAACATATTTACCTTTACAGTCGATAACTTTATCTGTGGGTTTTGTTCTGATTTCATCAATGAAATCAATGTTTCCATTAATCCCGGAATTAATTTTGATATTCGATTTTTTAAACTCCAATGTTTGCCAGTTAATAAAAGTGGCATCCTTTAAATAAATTGTCATATCGTTTCTATTTATTTTAATGCAAAACTATGTATAAATTCTTAATGTTATTTTATTTCATAATATGAAAAATTAAATAACTTTGAATAAAATATTCATTCAATATGGATAACAGGAAAGAACTGGAAGCCGAATTAAAAAATATAGAAGTTTCGTCTTTATCAGATGAACAGGTTATGGCTATTAAAAAAATATTATCGGATAAGAAAACGAAAATTACTCCGAACAATGTTATAACCATTGATAATAAAAAAGGACAGAAAATCGAAAATAATATAAATGAATTTGATAATAGTTTTTTTAATAACTTCATCGATAACAACCCTATAGCATTTCTGATTTGTGATTCAGAAAGTAAAATAATAAAAGTAAATAAAGCTGCTGTTGATTTGTTTTCCTTTTGTCCTGTTGGGTTTTATATTTTCAATAACCCAATTGTAGAGGCTTTTGATTTAGAAAATAAAATCAAAAATGTAAAAAAAGGTAATATTGAAAGCTATCCATTTTTCTGGTTCAATGGTAATAAATTTTACCCCGAAGCGCCATCAAAAGAAATTTGTATTTCGGTTATCATGTATCCGATTTATGATAAAGAAAACAACGGTGTATCAAATTATGTAGTTCTGGTTATTGATATTACTGAAAGAAAAAAAGCAGAAGAAGCATTGGTTACAAGTGAAGAAAAATATCGTCAGATTTTTGAAAACATACAGGCTGTTTATTATGAAGTAGACATGAACGGAAACGTTATTGAAGTAAGTCCATCCGTAGAATATCTTACACAATATAAAAGAAGTGAATTATTGGGAAATAACATAGAAAATATTTATGCGAACTCTTTTGACAGAAAAATATTTTATGAAGATCTATCAATAAAAGGGAAAGTCTTAAATTATAAAATCAATATTAAAAATAAAGATAATTCAATAATCTATACATCTGTAAATGCAAAGCTGATAAAAGATTCAAATGGGGTTCCGCAAAAAATTGTTGGAGCAATGTTGAACATATCGGAATTGGTCAAAACCATAGATGCCCTTAATAAAAGTGAAGAACGCTTTCGTGAGATTTATGAAAACACCAATGACCTGATATATACCATGGACTTTCAGGGAACATTTACTTCTGCCAATCCAAGTGCTAAAAAATTACTGGGCTATGAAGATGATGATGAAGTTCAAACCCTAAATATGACCGAATATCTTTCACCTGAGAGTTCAAAGATCGCTTTTGAGGATATTCATAAAAAACTTATAGGTGAAGAACTAAATACTGTATACGAGGTCGATTTCCTCAACACAGAAGGCTCTTACATTCCTTTAGAAGTAAATACCATGATAAGATATAAAGATGGAAAACCTTCTGATATATTCGGTATTGCAAGAGATTTAACGGAAAGGAAAAATGCACTTAAAGCATTAATGAAAAGTGAAGAAAAGTATAGGTTGATATTTGAAAATGCTCCATTAGGAATTATGACAGCAGATACAGATGGAAACATTATTGAAATAAACAGCACTCTTCTTAAACTACTCGGTTCAAGATCTATCGAAGAAACAAAAAGCATAAATGTTTTAACATTTCAACCATTGGTTGATTCCGGTTCTGCTAAAGCCTTTAAATATTGCATGGAAACAGGCGACCCTGTTATAACTGACGTCACATACACCAGCAAATGGGGAAAAACAATTGAAGCTAAAATTTATACGAAACCCATAAAAGATAAAAATGAAAACATTACCGGCTTCCAGGTTATTGCTGAAGATATTTCTGAAGAAAAACAAGCTGCCAGGCAAATTTTAGACACCCTGGCAGAAAAAGAAATTTTACTTCGGGAAATTCATCACCGGGTGAAAAACAATATGCAGATAATCATTTCCCTTATTAATATGCAAATGCAGGAAATCAATGATGAAGCAACCATTAAAAAAATAGGCGACCTGCAACAAAGAGTAAGAACTATGTCTATTATCCATGAAGACCTTTATACGTCGGAAGATCTTTCAAAAATTAACTTCGGAAACTATCTAAAAAAACTATCAGACAGCCTTCATCATACATATTCCAATGAATTGGATGTAAATTTAAAATTAAAACTTTATGATATTTTTCTTGGCATAGATACAGCTATCCCACTTGGTCTTATAGCAAATGAACTTTTAAACAATTCATTTAAACATGCATTTCCTGAAAACCTGAGTTCCAATAAAAAAAATAAAATACGTGAAATATATATTGAACTCAAATCATCAAACAATAAAAATATCCTGATCATTGGCGATAATGGCATTGGTATTCCTAATGATAATATTGCTGAATATGAGAATACACTTGGTTTAATGTTGGTCGATATTTTGATCAATCAGCTTAAAGGAAAATTAAAAATCACAAAACGTAATGGCACCCGTTTTGAAATTTCATTAGACGTTGAAGCCATCAAACCTATTCAGAAGCAGCCTTCACTGCATTAATAATCGGAATATAACCGGTACACCTGCATAAATTTCCTTCAAGAGCTTCCTTTATTTCAGCCTCTGTAGGTTTTGAATTTTTATTAAGTAAAGCTTTAGCGCTCATCAGCATTCCCGGTGTGCAAAATCCGCATTGAATGGCTCCGTTCTCTAAAAATAATTTTTGTAATTTGGAAAGCGTGTTATCTTTTTCAAGATTCTCAATTGTTTCAATTGTTGTTCCGTCTAATTGTCCGACAAGTACAAGGCAGGAACATACTGCTTCGCCATCCATTATTACTGTACAGGCTCCGCATTCTCCAACACCGCAGCCTTCTTTTGTGCCTGTCAAACCAAGGGTTTCACGCAACACATCTATCAATCTCAATGAGTCATCAACTTCGATGTTATGCTCGTTATCGTTTACTGTGAATTTTATTTTTGTCATGACTTCTCAACTTTTACTAAAACTTCTTTTAATACATCCTTACAAAGGTTTATAAATACAGGCGTTTTATATTCTGATGACCATCGTTTACCTATAGCCGAGTCAATAATATTTTTTAAAGGATTTTCAATTTCATCAATTACTTGTTCTGTTAGTTTACTCCCTATAAATAATTTTTCGATTTCTTCGATACGCTTAGGCTTATCAAATAATGAACCGGAAGCGATACGACATTCTTCAATATTTTTTTGGTTGTCAAACAAAATCATAACGCCTACACTCATGCGTGTTATATTCACTGCATTCCTTCTTCCCAACTGATAATAGCTGTGAAAATATTTTTTCTTAGGAATCGGAATTACAATTGCAGTGAGTATTTCATCAGGCTTTATTTGTGTTTCATAATTTTTAATCACGAAATCATTCACAGGAATTTCTCTTGATGAATCTTTTGATTGTAACACAACTCTTGCATTATATAAAATTAATGGAGGCACCGAATCGGCACAGGGAGCGGCATTCACGATATTTCCGCCAAGTGTTGCCCTGTTCCTGATTTGTTTTGAACCTATCAACGAACAAGCTTCTACCAAAAGAGGAAAATGTTTAATAATTTCTTTGTGTGAAATAATATTTGTTACAGAAACCGTGCTTCCTATTATTATTTCATCATTCGATTTTTTTATTTTCTTTAATTCCTTTAATTGTGAAATATTCAGTAGTTTTTCAGGATGGTTTCTTTTTCTGAGTTCAACAATGACATCTGTACCGCCTGCAATAATTTTATACTCTTCATTTTTTAGTGCTAATGCTTTTTTAAGAGTTTTCGGAGATATCATTGTAATATTTGAAACACGCGGAGCATTTTTTCTTTTCTTAATACTTAAACCTGCTTCGCTTTGTCTCTCTGGTTTTACAAGATTTTTTCCAAGATAAACACGTTCCAATGTTAATGGGATCTGGTAAAAATATTTTCCTGTTGCAAATTTTATTGCATTATTTATTGCTGCCGATGCTAATTCCAATGTAGGTTCGCCAATACTTTTTGCGCCAAAAGGTCCGTATTTATCAGGGTTTTCAACCAGAATGGGTTCAATTATGTTTATGTCTTTTATTGTCGGTAAAAGATATTCATCAAGGTTCGACGATTTTACAATTCCATTCTGAATATTAAAATCTTCAAGAATAGTATATCCTATTCCTTGTGCTACGCCACCATAAACCTGTCCTTCAATACCTATTTTATTTATTGCTCTCCCTACATCATGTGCAGCTGTAATTTTTATCACTTCAATTTTTCCTGTTGAAGTATCAACTTTTATTTCGGCAACCTGGCATCCGTATACATAGGTGAAATAAGCGTTTCCCTGTCCTGTTTCTTCATGCCAGCTAACATCGGGAGCTTTAAACCAGCCATAAGCAGAAAGATTTACTCCGGCTTTAAACGATTTCTCCACTGCATTTTCAAATGAAATGGAAGTGTTTTTTTCGTTTGAATTTTTCAATGAAATAAAACCATTTGCCCAAACGGTTTCATTAATATCCGAAACATTCAAATCATATTTTATAATATCAAAAATTGTTTTTTTAATTTTTTGTGCTGCATCAATCACTGCATTCCCGCCGGTTAATGTAGCCCGTGATGCAACTGTTGGGCCGCCATCAGGAACGGTAGCAGTTTGCGGTTCCAGAAAAGTAACTTTTTCTAATTTTGTTCCTAAAACTTCTGAAGCAATCTGACAGAAAGTAGTTCGCAAACCTTGACCATTTTCATTCAATCCGGCAAGAACATAAACGCTTCCATCAGCCTGAACCGAAACAATAGCTGATGTTGCATCAACACCTTCAGCACCTAATGAACAGCCGCGATAACTACATGCAAACCCAATTCCCAATTTATATCTTGAATTTTGCTCGTTCAGTTTTTTGAATTCTTCGCGTTTATTATTATAATCTGATCTCTCAATAGCTTTTTCAATTACTTCATTAAGAGAAACTTTATGTTCAGATAATACTTGTCCGCTTGCAGTAATACTTCCCTGTTTAAATCCGTTCAGTCTGCGAATTTCAAGAGGTGTAATATCGCACATTGCAGCAATTTCATCCATTAATGATTCCTGTGCAAAAATAATCTGAGGCGAACCAAATCCCCTGAAAGCAGCAGTATATGGGTTATTTGTATATACACTACGAATATCCGTCTGAACATTTTCTATTTCATAAGGACCGGTTGCCTGAACAACGGAACGCCATGTTACAAAAAAACTTTGCGATGCATACGCACCACTATCAGCAATAATATTAATTTTCATCGATATTAATTTCCCGTCATTATTAAAACCGACTTTATAATTTAAAATATATGGATGTCGTTTATAACTTTCTTTTATTGATTCTTCGCGGGTATATGTTAGTTTTATTGCCTTGCCCGTCATCTTAGAAAGAAGGGCTACTCGACAAGCCATACAATTTATGATATCATCTTTCCCGCCAAATGAACCGCCAAGTGTTGAACCAAAAACATTCACCTGGTTAAAATTTAAACCCATGAATGCTGCAACCATTCTTCTGGTAGTAAAAGGATTTTGTATGGAGCCAAAAATCTTTATTCCTTTAGTTGTAGCATCAGGAATAGCAGTTACGGTCTCCGGCTCAATGTAAGCATGTTCATGGAAACCCGTTCTGTATTCCCTTTCAATCACCTGCTGCGATTCTGTAAATCCTTTTTCCACATCACCTTTAACTAAGGGATAATGATTAACGATATTATTTACATAATCAGTATGGATAAGTCGTGCTGTTGGCTTTATCGCTTCTGCCGGATCGTAAATTCCTTCTACAGGTTCATATTCAATTTCTATTGCATCTGCAGCTGCACATGCTTGTTCACGGGTTTTAGCAGCAACAAGCGCAATAACATCACCGGTATAAAAAACTTCATCATTAACAATAACGTAATGATCCTGACGAATAGGGCCTATTCTTTTTTTCCCGGGAATATCATTATACAAAGCAATCTTTTCAACACCTTCCATTTTTTCTGCTTTGGATAAATCAATCTTTTTTATTTTCCCGGCAGGTATATCGGTGTAACGATTAGCCGCATGCAACATTCCGCAATGTTTAATATCATCGCCATAAACAGCCTTGCCCGTTACTTTCTCATAGCCATCTACACGTACAACTTCTTTACCAACTATATTATGCATAATTTTTTTATTGTTTTTTCAAAAACTTTTCAATTTCTTCTATATTCGGTTTCACAGCATCAGGAATATCAATTATTCTTTGTACCGCATTTAAATCCTTTAATCCACAGCCTGTAAGTAACACTACATTTTTACTTCCTTTTTCAAATTTTCCATCCCAGTAATAACTTAAAAAACCAGCAAAGGCTGCACTTGCTGCAGGCTCAGCAAAAATTCCTGTACGGCTGCTCAACACCTTTGATGCTGCAATTATTTCTTCGTCGCTTACCAGGATTGTTTCACCTGAAAAATCTTTAATATATTTTGCAGCCATTCTGAAATTCCTTGGTATATCAACAGAAATTGAGTCAGCAAGCGTTTTACTGGGTTTGGATACAAATTTTTCTTTAAAAATATTTTCATTAATGTTACTGCTGCCAAAAGCCTGAACGGCAACTATCGTTGGTATTTTATCAATAATTCCAAGATTCATTAAATCTTCAAACCCTTTATAAACGCCCGAAATAATAACACCATCGCCAACAGGAACAAAAATTCTATCAGGAATATTTTTATTTAACTGTGAAAATAATTCAAATGAAACGGTTTTCTTTCCTTCAATTGTAAACGGATTAAAAGCTGTATTGCGATTGTACCATCCGAATTTTTTTGTTGCTTCAATGCTCATATCAAAAGCATTGTCGTATGTTCCATCTATCGGGACTATTTGAGCGCCATACATCATTATTTGTGTAAGCTTTGCTTTTGGTGCAGCAGCCGGAACAAATATAATCGCTTTCTGTTTTTGCGCTGCACATATGCCTGCGAGCGAAGAGCCTGCATTTCCGGTTGAAGCAGCAACAATAGTATCAATATCATTTTCTTTTGCATAAGCAGAAACTATAGCTGATGCCCTGTCCTTAAATGAAAAGGTTGGATTCTGTGAATCATCTTTAAGGTAGAGTTCAAAATCAAGAACTTCATTATCCAATGATTTAATTTTATATAACGGGGTATTTCCTACTTTAAGATAAGGCAAGCTATCAGCTGATTTTATAGGAAGCAGATCAATAAATAATTTTTCTTCTAATTGTATGAAAATATTTTTTGAAAACTTTTTTACAATATCATTATAATCATAAACTGTTTTTAAAACTCCATAAGGAGGTTGCTTCACGGAATTTTTCTTTACGCAGGCGGGGCATAAATAATTTATTAATGCAGCCGGAATTTTTTCTCCGCAATCATTGCAGATAAAATTGAAATATTCTGCCATAATTCAGAATTAAATTTGAAAATAAAATTTTAACAACGGGTTAGTGAGCAAGCCCCCGTTTTACATCTTTGCGATAGTATTTCATATGTTTGCATGAGCGATGATTACATGAATAATCAGCCATTAAGAATGCAATTACCATAAGAACTAAAAAGATCTTTTTTAAGTATTTCATGCAGTATTATTTATTGATTGTAAATTTAAAAAAAATTTGAATCAAATACTTTTTAAAACACCAGTTTCTTCATTGAATTCATTTATCATTTCGTCCCATTTTTTATCCTGATGAAAGACTCTATCCCAAATTTCCCTATCGTACCAAAGCTGGTTAAGGTCTTCAATTTCTTTTGCCTGTTGCTCAACCCAGGTAAAATATTTCAGGTTGTGAATGGATTTCCTGTCGTTATAAGTCAAATCTTTTATATAATCTGTTTTTGTTCCAAGTAAGCATTTTTCATGGTCTTTTGCTGCCTGCAGCAGCGAATACTTTCCTTTTTCACTGGTCAGTTCTTCCAACCTGGAACCATACATTACAGCCGAATCTGTTGCAAGGGTCATAATAACATCATCCGATGTCATCTCATAAAGTTTTGCTGTTTTAATTGCAGACAAGATATTTGAAATGCCTGAAATTCCAAGCAATTCAAGTGAATCAACAAATGAATTATCAATACCGGTTGATTTCAAATATGCTTTTCCTTCTTTTTCATTGAACAATCTGAATATCCTCATGCAATCTTCATCATCAATAGCAACAACAGCGTCTGTATTTTTAATATTATGAACCCATGGAACATGTTTATCGCCTATGCCTTCAATGCGGTGACCACCAAAACCGTTCATCAGTAATGTCGGGCATTGCAATGCTTCAGAAGCAGCGACTTTAATGTGCGGATGAAGTGTACGCAGAAAATCACCTGCAGCAATAGTACCAGCAGAACCGGTTGCAGAAATATACCCTGCAAATTTACTTTTTGTATTTTTAATTTTATTGTAAACTTCTTCCAGTGCATGTCCTGTTACATTGTAATGCCAGCAAGGATTTCCGAATTCATCAAACTGGTTAAAAATAATGCAGTCTTTCCTGTTTTTACGAATATCCCAGCAAGCATCATAAATTTCTTTTACATTCGATTCACATCCTGGAGTAGCAATAACTTCAGCGCCTATTTCCTTCAGCCAGTCAAAACGTTCTTTGCTCATTTCTTCAGGAAGAATTGCAACAGCAGTACATCCCATCAAATAAGAATCGAAAGCGCCGCCACGACAATAATTTCCGGTTGAAGGCCATACCGCTTTATGATATGATGGATCGAATTCACCGGTGATAATCCGGGGAGCAAGACAACCATATGCGGCGCCTACTTTATGTGCACCTGTAGGAAACCATTTTCCAATAATAAGAACAATGCGAGCATCAACACCGCTAATTTCTTTAGGTATTTCAAGATAGTTTACGCCACCGTATAATCCGCCTTTTTCCTTTGGCTCATTATGCCAGTTGATACGAAAAAGATTTAAGGGATTCAATTCCCACAAACCAATATTCTTTAACTGATTTTTTATTTTTTCAGGAATCAGCGCAGGTTCCCTCATCTGTGCAAATGTTGGAAGAACAATCTTTCTTTCACGAAAACGTTCAACCGCTTTTCTTCTTGCATCAGGATTAATAACTTTATTAACTATTTGTATCATATGTTGAAATATTTTAATTCAATTTTTTAAAAAGGGCTACGAAATTAGGCAATTTGTATAGTGAATGTCAATTAAAACTTCATTTTTCTTTTATACCGACACGGAAAAGATAGATGAGGCGGCTACAAAAAATTTTTTTTATAAATGTTCTGGTTTAAATATTTTAGCTACGGCTCAATATACATGCTACTTCAAAGGCTCAATATATATAGGACTCCGATAAGATTCAATATAAAATAATCTTTCCTTCTTGCCAATCTCCATTTGGAAATATCGCCTTCCATGCATAAACTCCATTTTTAAAATCATCCAATTTTATTTTTTCATTATTAAAATTCATGATGTTTTTATAAACCTGTTTTCCGTTCACCGAAAATATTTCAATAGTAGCGCCTTTAGCATTCTCAATAGTAATTTCGTTCACTGCTGGATTGGGATAAACTTTTATGTTAATATTCTTATTCATATTTTCAATAAATATACCGGTAACACTGTTCCATAAAAAACTCATTGCACCCGGTGAACCCGATGAATGGTAAATCCTATCGATAAATGTAATTACTGTGTTATTCGAAGTATTACTTCCAATCTGTATATTATTTGTTTGTGAAATATTTTGAGGATCACTGATATCAAAAATTCTTAATTGTCCCTGCGACTGCAAACCACCTTCACTGGTTATCGCATAGTTATTATATATATCAACACCGGCGTTCATATTTCCCCAAATCCCCGACTGGAAAAAATAATCCTGATAAATATTTGCAGGGTCAGTGATATTCAATATCAACAAGCCATTTGCGACAAGAGGAACAGTTGAGCCAATAGAAACGGCAGCATATGTACTATCATTCTTTTTAAAAACTTTTAAATCCGATGAAAAACAAGAATATGTGCCAAGAATATTTGGGCTAACAGGATTAGACACATCAATAATTTTCATCGATTTTGATTGATAAGGAGTCCAGCATGCAACGGCAATATTATTATCATACCAATCCAAATTATTAATAGGTTCGTTTGCAAATTGCAGATAGCTTTTCAATACAGGCAATGCAATATTAGTAATATCCCATATGACAAGAAAGCCATCAGCGCCAACATTTTCGCCTGCCGCCAACAAATTATCTTTAAGCATTAATTTAATTGGTCCATTCGTACCGATATGTTTTATCCGCACAATACTGTCGGGTTGTAACGGATTGCTTATTCCAGCAATTACAATTCCTTTTTCACCTGAAGCAACAAATAAAAAAGTATCTTTTACAAATACACCTGAAGCGCCACCGGGAATTTCCCATAACGTTTTTTCTTCAAGTTTTCCATCGGTTTTTATTTCAGCAATACCCACCCCATGACCATCAATAGCAGCATAAATATAATTCTCATTTACAAATATATCTTTTGTATCGCCACAATTTTTTATTTCTGAAATCATTTGCGGATTCAGTAAATTACTTATATCATATATATTCCAACCTCCTGATAAATCAGCTTTATAAAGAAGGTTATCGCGTATTTCAATCCAGTTTGTTTGATTTGCAGAAGGTATAGCTCTTTCAAAATACATAGAATCAGGATTGGCAACATTTATTACCAGTGCTCCATCACTCCAGGAGGCAATATAAGCATGGTTTTCCTTTATTTTCAGATCAAGAGGTGATGAATAAACTTTATAATTAAATTCACCTACAGGGATAAAATTTGCAGAATTCTCTATATTAAAAACCAACAACTTCATCGTATCATTTGTCAATGCAGAAGTTTTATAACCGGTAACATAAAGGAATTTTTTTTGTTCATCGGTTGAACATTCTAAAAAATTCCACCCGGAAATTTTATAATTATCAATTGTAGCCGGAGAATTACTATTGATTTTCAAACGATATATTCCTCCGCTGCGATCGGTTAAAAATATTATGGAATCTTTATTATCAGCATCAATAGAGAAATCATGACCTGATTGATTCCATGATGAAAGCGGAACCGGATGAAGGGGAATACTTAAATCCATTAAAGTGATTCCTGAACTGCCACGAGGAAAATATCCTGTATTTCCTATAATAACCGGGCTATATCCGGGTACTTCACCGGGAAATAAATAATCGGAAACCAAAGGTTGTGATGGATTTGAAATATCAATGACAGCAATACCCATAGCATTATTGCCCGCATAACACACGTTTCCAAATGGGAATACATACGTTATACAATCAGTAGTATGGCAATGCCCTTTTATCAAAGGGCTTTGAGGATTTGATATATCGACAACCGTAAATGCACTGCCAGAACCAATATAAGCATAATTTCCCTGAACATTCAGGGAAAATACAGGACCGTAAAAAGCGGCATCAAGCCATTGTAACGATGATCGCTGAGCAATAGAATAAAAACCGATGAAGATAAATAATAATAAAAATATTTTTTTCAATTTCTTTTTATTAAATAAATTTAAAAATATTCGTATTCGAGAATTTTGCCATATAAATAACGACCATTCTCGTCATAAGTAAGTTCAATAGTTAACAGGTTTTTATCATTGTATTCATATGTAGTAACCTTTTTTCTCTCACCAATAAATTCTTTCACCTCAGTAACCGATCCTGAAAAATTATAAGTGAATGTAGCATAATCAGGACCATCCGGGCTTCCATAACATTCTTTTATTTTTTGTTTTTTATCATTATAAAAATAATATGTGCTGTCAGTTTTTTTCCATGAATCTTTTTTAAAATAAACAAGCGTGTCATTATTTAATCCATACCTATAGCCGTGCTCTCTGAATGGAATATTAAAATCATCTTTATAATACTTCATGCTCAGTAACGATCCTGAGGCATTATATTTATAAACATATTTTTGATTTATTTTTCCTGTTTCGTCTTCATAACTTTCTTCAATCATATTTCCTTTTGAATCGTAAGAAAATAAAATTTTAAGTTTTATTTCTTTCGAAGTGCTGTCAGGTACATAAACAAAGGCATTAGATAATCTTCCATTAATATCATATTTATAAACTGTTTGTTCTTTCTTTTCTGTTTTAGCATAAACATCTGTGAAAATTTTATTCTTACAATAAATTTTTTCTGTATTACTATACTTATATTCTGTTTCTGTAATCCAACTACCATTGCTGTTAGAAATAGTTTCCATTACATGAATCAGGTTATTTCCATCATATGTATTTTCAATTTTTGTATAATAAAAAACATACGACTTTGATTCATATTTTACCAGATTCCCAGAAATATCATAGGTTTTCTTTATAGTATAATCATCATATGAATTATAATTTTTCATTAGTGAATCAGGCCAGAATTTACTAATGTTAATGCTTTTGATTCTGTTGTTAATTATAAAATCATTTCTTGAATTTTCTTTCTGTGATTTTATAATTTCATTATAAACCTGCGTAAAGGAAAGAAATGGCAGAAGAATTAAAACAGCAAAAAATAATTTTTTCATGTTTTCATGTTTTGAAAACATAAAGGTAAAAATATATTTTATTACTTGTATTAAAGGGAAAAATAATCTTCAGCAGCATTGAACAACACCATCATATTTGCTGCCTGGGAAAATTCAATATTTTTTATTTTTTCATTCAAGAATTCAACACTAACTAAAATATTATTCGTATCAAAAACTCCTTTCACATCTTCCGATTCAAAAATAAATCTCTCATCCTTTAATGTTAACGTGCTTATTTCATTATTTACTTTTTGAATCAAAATAGTTTTATCTTTCAGCTTACTCAACATAAAACCATTTTCTACTTCTTTAAAACTTTTTGCCGTTAAATAAAATTTTGGTTTATCCCTGTATGGCGCTCCACTTGTGGGACAGAATGTAGTACAGTTGCCACACTCATTACAGAAATCGGCAATATTTATAACCTGGTATTTTTGTCTAACATTTAAAATATCTGACTTTTCTATGATAACCTCATCTTTATCTTTCGATGCTTTGTAAATATTTATAGTTTGTGGTTTTGTAAAATATGTATGATTTGCCCTGTTCGGACAAACTGTTACACAAATACTGCAAACATCATTGCAATATAAACACCTTGAAGATTCTTTAACTGCCTGCTCTTTAGAAAGTGAATTTACAACCAAATTAAAATTTCTTCTTTGTGAAATTGAAGTTTCTTCAGCAATTTCTCCTTTTTTTCTTTTTGATTTTTTAATTATATAATCGCGGTATTCAAGTTTTTTATCTGAAACTTCCGGTTCGAAATCAATAGTCATTCCCGATTTTTCAATAATCATTTTTGCAACTTTTCTTCCGTCAGCAATAGCTTGTATCACATTCTTACCGCCATTCTGGGCATCACCGCCAATAAAAACGTTTTCAATTTTTGTTTCTAAAGTTTCTGAATTTGATTGTAATAATTTTTTATTAACAAAATCTATATCCACGTCCTGACCTAATGCAGGGATTAGCGTATCAACTTTAACTTCAAATTCTGAATTCTCAATTTTTACTGGTTTTGGTCTTCCTCCTTTTTCATCATTAACCAATTTCATCTTACTGCAAACAATTGATGAAAGTTTTCCATTATCGGAAATAATTTTTTCGGGAGCAACCAATTCAACTATTTCTATTCCTTCATCAAGTAATGCTTTAATTTCTTCAGCTTCAGCAGGCATTTCATTAAGTGTACGACGGTATAGTATTCTTACTTTCGCATCTTTATCAGCAATTCGCAATGCTGTTCTTGCCACATCCATTGCTGTATTTCCGCCACCAATTATTGCAATATTTTTTCCAAATTCAATTGCTTTATTTCTTTTTACAGAAGATAGAAAATCAAACGGATCAATTATTCCTTTGCAATCTTCGCCTGCAATACCAAGCTTTTTAAACTTTTGTGCACCTGTTGCAATAAAAATAAACTGATGTGATTTTCTTAATTGCTCAAAAGAGTTTTTATCAATTTTTGTTTCGTAATGAATGGCTACTCCAAGATTTTTTATTCGCTCAATATCTTTCTGAATCGCTTCATGCTTCAGTCGGAATGCCGGAATAGCATCGGCAACCATTCCTCCGGGAATATTTTTTGTTTCATAAATATCAACATCAAATCCTGCAAGCTTCAGGAAATATGCACATGCAAGTCCCGACGGACCGGCTCCAATAACTGCTACTTTACTTTTATTTGTGGGTAATGGTTTTATTGCATTCTCACTCGCATTTTCGGCAATATATCTTTTAACATCTCTTATTAAAATGGAATTATCATAATTAATTCTTGTACATTTTGTCTGGCATTCGTGGTCGCACACCATTCCCAAAACATTTGGGAAAGGGTTTTTTTTCATGATTACTTCAAAAGCTTTATCAATATCTCCAACAGATGCATAATATAAATATTCAGGAATATCCTGATTTGTAGGGCATGTTCCAACACATGGTGCATTTACACAATCGAAATAAGACAGGTTTTTATTTGTTTTTATATCCGGCGTAAAAAATGTTTCGCGTTTATATGCGCTTTCGTCAAGCACCTGTAATGCATATTTATCAAGGGTTTTGAGCGAAGCAGATTTTTGTGGATAAGAAATATCTTTTATGTTTTCAATATATTGATTCAACCGTGCATAGCCACCGGGTTTTAATATATCGGAACAAACCGTAACAGGCTTTAGTCCGCTTAATAAAATATTTTCAATATTAAAACAATCAGCACCAGCGCAAAATGAAATATCAAGTACACCTTTAAATTCTTTCTGAAGTTTATTTGCAAGATTGATGCTTATAGGATGCAGAGCACGTCCACTCATGTACATCATCTTTTCATCTTTTGAAAAAATATTTTTATTATTGATGCTTTCTAATGTATTTGTCAGTTTTAATCCAAAACAAACATCTTCTTCTTTTGCAGCATTCTCAAGCGATTTAATAAGCTTTAATGCGTCGGTATATTTAAGGTCGTGTTCAAAAGCTACATCAGGAACTTCAGTTTTGAACTCAGAAGATTTATTTAAAATATTACGTAATGCTTCAGCGCCAAGCAATGTCGGATTTAATTTTATAGTTGTATGAAGTTTCTTTTCATGAATTAAATATAAACCTATTTTTTCAATTTCATCGGGTGGACAGCCATGCATTGTTGATAACGTGATGTTATCCGACATTTTATCAGGAATGTAAATTTTTATAATTTCAGGATAAATGGATTTTAGTTTTTCTACATATTCATTTTTCTCCTTGCTGCAATCAGCCATTTTATTGAAAAACCATTGAACATTGTTTTTAAGAATCCCTTCCATATTATAGCCAACGCTCATATTGAAAATCATTCCCAAACCTTCATCATTATTCCATCCGAAATGATGTTTCAGCAAATGAATGATTATCCATGCTTTCAGGTATTCATCATAAGCTTCCTGAATTTTCAACTCCTGCGACCATTCGCAATTATAACCTTCATCCTGAATATCAATACAAGGTTTTGAAACATGAATTTCATCTAAAGTTTGAACTGTTTTTAATTCAATGTAGCGGGCACCGCAAAGCCATGCCGAAATAATATTCTGTGCCATTTGTGTATGTGGCCCTGCAGCAACGCCCAAAGGACTTTCGAGCATTTGTCCATAACGCTTCATTCTGAATTTATCAGAAGTTGAAGGTGTGAAAAAAAGTTCCTGTGGAATTCCAAAAATTTCTTTTCTTGATTTAAGCTCATTCTCTATCATCGAGTAAAGCTGTTCTACGGGGATTGTAGAAAATTTATCAGTCAAATTTGTTTTTTCTTTCATGTTTTCTGATATTTGATGAAAAAATAAAGGGTTGCAAATGTAATATAAAATGAGCGAAAACGATAATAAAATTTCATCTTCTGTTGTAATCCTTGCTGCCGGCTTATCGGAGCGAATGGGAAAAATGAAGCCATTACTCAGTTTCAACAACAACAAAACTTTCCTGGAGCAAATCATTTCACAATATCAAAAATTTAATTCTTCCGAAATAGTTGTCGTTACTAATAATTACGTAAACGAGAATTTAAAATTATCGGTATACAAAAACGTAAAAATTATAATTAATCATACTCCTTCATTAGGAAGAATGAGTTCAATAATTTTAGGAATAAACGCATTAACAGAAAAAAAATGTTGCTTCATTCATAATGTGGATAACCCATTTGTTAATATTGATTTACTTGAGAAATTGCAACTGTTTATCAATGATGAAAATTACGTTACACCTGTTTATAATGATAAAGGCGGGCATCCCATTTTGATTGGTAAAAATGCATTAGAAAAAATCAGTGTTCAAAAAATCGAAGATGCTGATTTGCGTGAAATTTTTAAGCCTTTCAAAAGAAAAAATGTTCAAACGGATGATGAAAAAATTTTATATAACATTAATACTATTGATGAATATAAAAAATATTTTCACTTTTAAATAAAATTTATGGATGCCGAAAAGCTGCGTGAATATTGCCTTTCATTAAACAACGTTACCGAAAGTTTTCCTTTCGATGAGGTTACCCTGGTTTTTAAAGTTCAGGGAAAAATGTTTGCATTGGTCAACCTCGACGGAGAATTAAGCATTAATATAAAATGCGATCCGGAAAAAGCTATAGAATTAAGAGAGCATTTCTCTTCCGTATTGCCGGGCTATCACATGGATAAGAAACATTGGAATACTATAATGATTGATGGAAGTATAGATGATAATTTAATTTATTCATGGATATCTGACTCCTATAATCTTGTTTTTTCTAAGTTACCTTATTTGCAACGAATAAAGAAAACAAACGATAAAAAGTCTTGATAACATTTTTATATTATTTTTGTTTCATCAATATTCATTCATTAATTTTCAGATATAACGTATGCCATATCTTGTAGCAATAGCCTTGATTGTTTTTTTTCTTGTACTCAAATATAAGATTGGAAATGCAAAAAATCCTGACTTTGGAGGTAACAGTTGGTCACGTAAAAAGCTTGACAGTCCTTATATCCAGATATTGATGCAACATTCAAATTACTATCGTTCGCTAAACGATGATCTTAAAAAAAGTTATGGCAACAGGATAATCAGGTTTATTGAAAGCAAAGAATACATAGCTAAAAGCGGACTTGAGTTGACTGATCTTATGAAAGTATTAATTGCTGACAGTGCTATAAAACTTACGTTTGGCATTAAAAGTTATCTTTTTGAAAAATATGAAAAAATCTTGATATTTAAAGGTGAATTTTTTTCTGATTTCTCACATTCAAAAGCTAAAGGGGAAACCAATCCCCGTGGAATTATAGTTTTTTCATTTAAAGATTTTTTAGAAGGAGACCTGAATACTTCCGATAATATCAACCTGGGGTTGCATGAATTTGCACATGCGTTAATGACCCAAACTGTTGACCCCGGTGGATACGAAGACGATTATTTTCTTGCAAAAATTGATACCTTTCTTGACTTTTACGGCAATAGTGAAAAAAATAATAAAGTAAAATCATCCCAATACTTTCGCAAATACGCATTTCGTAATGAAATGGAATTCTTTGCTGTTGCAGTAGAACATTTCTTTGAAACCCCGTCGTTATTCATTAAAGAGATCCCTGAACTTTATTATATCATGTGCGAATTACTAAATCAAAATCCGGCAGCATTATATATTAATGATAAAACACCTGTTGCTGTACCTTTATCCATTAAACAGCAAAAGCCCGTTGATTCTATTCCCCCGGGCTCTGCATTATAAAATTATAAACTATTTTCTTTCTTCCGAAATATTTTATTTTACTGATGTAAAAACACTAAATTCAGGTGGCTGCTGTATATGTTTTTTTACTTTACATAAAGAGGCAACATTAATTAAAGCTTCTTTATATTTTTCAGGAAAATCGGCAGGAACCTGTATATCGATATTTATTTTTTTCACCATCTGTGTTGCAGGATCATATTCCATATCCTGGAACAAATGAATATTTTCAGCAGAGATACCGCGCTGGTCGCAGAACCCTTTTACATAAATCCCTGCACATGTTGCCAGCGAAGCAAGGAATAATTCAAATGGAGTTGGTGCAGTTCCTTCTCCTCCACCTGTTACAGGTTGATCGGTTTTTACGATATGCCCATTTATATTGGCATTTACTTTTTTATTTCCTTCAAATGTTACTTCGATTTTCATGGTTATTACAAGTTTTATTATTTACATTACACTTATATGATTTTGCAGAAAAAATTCCTGAAATCAAATAACCCATTATCGCACCCCATAGCATGGTTAACCATGGATTACTTTTAATCGGACAGGAACCGGAAGTGCAGCCTACAGTTGAATAATAAATATATCCTGCTACAATTCCCAGAATAATTCCAATTATTCCTGAAATATTATTTTTTGCAAAAGAGCAAAATTTATTTTTACTTTCTTCTGAATTATTCATCAGGCTTCTTTATTTGCAAACAGCACTTCGTTGATTGCCTGTATAAATGTATCTTTCGGCATAGCTCCCATTATCATTTGCGGCTCACCATTTTTCGGACAAAATAAAATCGAAGGAATACTTCTGATACCAAATATAGCCGATAATTCCTGTTCTGCTTCTGTATCTATTTTATAAATATCCACTTTATCTTTGTACAATTCCGAAAGTTCTTCCAGAACAGGTGCAACCATCTTGCATGGACCACACCAGTCGGCGTAAAAGTCAATCATACAAGGTTTATCACCTAAAAAATTCCATTTACTATTTGTTTCATAATCAAAAACTTTTTGCTTAAAAGTTTCTTTCGTTAAATGTTCCATAATGTCTTTTTTTAATATTTATATTTATTAAATTATAAGCTGTGTATGTGTTCCTGTTCTTTTCACTTGTAAATAAAATAATATTAACCCAAATTATTTAATGTTATTTAATATTTTGCTACGTTTTACCTATAAATGGTCATATTGAATTTATATCTGGTTATATATACTTGTTCTTATCAAGAATGCAAAAGCAAATTTGATTAGAACGAGTTATGCCGATAGGAACAAAATAAGGAAAATGCAAATCTGTTCCGTATCGGTATAAAAATTATTTTAACGTTTTATTTATCGCATCAATCAAAACATCCTTTTCAGTATAACCAATAAATTTATTTACCATTTTCCCGTTTTTAAATAATATCATTGTCGGGATACTCATAACACCAAATCTGTCAGTTGTAATCCTGTTTTTATCAATGTCGAGTTTTGCTATTTTTATTTTACCATTCATTTCCTTATTAATTTCTTCAAGTATTGGAGCCTGCATACGGCAAGGTCTGCACCATGTAGCCCAGAAATCAACCAATACCAAACCACTACTGATTTCTGCATCAAAATTACCATCCGTCAAATGAATAACTTCTTTCACTTTTTTTGTTGAGCTATCAATATTTTTGATATTTTCTTTTTTAATTTCAACTGAAGGGTTATTGATTGTATCAATACTTTTTGAAACAACTTTTTTTTCTTCATTATGTGCTTTTCCTCCACATGATATTAATAAAATAAAAGCGGATAAAATAATCATTAAACGAATTTTCATAAATCTTTTCTTTTTATAATTAATACTTTTCCTGATGCGAAGTTAATGAATCAAGCATAACACATTTGAATATATTTTGTTAATTTAATTTAATTATTTATATATCTACATGTATAACATACAATTAATACATCTGTTGTATCTATTTTGAATAATGAATTGATTTTATAAATTTGTATTATAAAGCAAATGAATGAATATAGAAATAAGAACAGTAGAAACTAAGGCTGATTTAAAAAAATTTATTTTTTATCCTGCTCAATTACACAAAGATCATAAGAACTGGGTACCTCCTATTTACTGCGATGAATTTACTTTTCTGAACCCAAAAAAAAATAAGAACATGCTTACCAATGACATCTTGCTGTTATTGGCATATAGTAACAATAAGATTGTCGGAAGAATAATGGGTATTATCAATCGTCATTATAATGAAACGTATCATTCTAAAACCGGACGTTTCTTTTATCTTGAAAGCGAAAATAATTCTGAAATATCACATGCATTAATAAAATATGTTGAGGACTGGGCTAAAGAAAAAGGCATGAATAAAATGATCGGGCCTTTTGGTTTTTCCGATAAAGACCCTCAGGGTTTAATGATTGAAGGATTTGAGAATATGCCTGTTATTGCAACCAATTATAATTTTCCCTATATGATTGATTTGGTTGAGAAAGAAGGTTACAAAAAAGAAATTGATTGCGTTTCTTATAAACTTCCCATTCCTAAAGAAACTCCAGACTTATATAATAAAATCCTGATTCGCATTTTAAAAAATAACAAGTTGCAAATGCTCGATTTTCAAACACGATTAAGCATGCGCAAATATATTGTTCCGCTTTTCAGGTTAGTTAATGAAACCTACAAAAATCTTTATGGTTTTATTCCCCTGGATGAAAAAGAAATGCGTGAATTCGCTAACCGTTACTTACCTATACTTGATCCTGCGTTTGTAAAAGTTGTTTTAGATGCAAAAAATAACGTGATTGCTTTTATCATTGCAATGCCCGATATGAACCAGGGAATTATTAAAACAAAAGGGAAAATATTTCCATTCGGCTTTCTTAAAATTTTATCTTCAGCAAGGCATACAAAACAACTCAATCTTTTACTTGGTGCAGTAAAAGAGGAATACAGGGGAATAGGATTTGATGTTCTGCTGGGTTCAAAAATTATTGAATCGGCCAGAACACGCGGTATTGAGGTAATTGACACCCATCTTATTCTTGAAACCAATTATAAAATGCGTGCTGAAATTGAAAAGCTTGGTGGTATGTTATACAAAAGATACCGGATATACCAGAAAAATATTTAATTCTTTACCCGGCCCAATTTTCCCTGTCAAGGCTGCGATAATGAATAGCTTCAGCAAGGTGTTCTGTTTTTATATTCTCACTGCTTTCCATATCAGCTATAGTACGGGCTACTTTTAATATACGGTCGTATGCACGCGCAGATAGGCTTAACCTGTCCATTGCCGTTTTCAAAAGTGTTTGTCCGGCATCATCAATTTTACAAATCGTTCTTAGCATTTTACTTGTGATTTGAGAATTGCAATAAATGCCATCCATTTTTTTATATCGGTTTTCCTGCACTTGTCTTGCCTTAACCACGCGGGAACGAATAGCTTCGCTGCGCTCTGATTCACGTACTGCCGAAAGTTCTTTAAACGGGACAGGTGTAACCTCAACATGAATATCAATGCGGTCGAGGAGTGGTCCGGAAATTTTATTCAAATATTTTTGTACAACACCTGGCGAACATACACAATCCTTTTCGGGATGATTATAATAACCGCAAGGACAAGGATTCATCGATGCCACAAGCATAAAACTTGCAGGATATTCCACGCTGTATTTAGAACGGGAAATTGTAACATTGCGTTCTTCAAGCGGCTGACGTAATACTTCAAGAACTGTTCTTTTAAATTCAGGTAATTCATCTAAAAATAAAACACCGTTATGTGATAATGAAATTTCTCCCGGTTGCGGGTTAGAGCCTCCGCCAACTAATGCAATATCGCTGATTGTATGATGCGGCGAACGAAACGGACGAACAGAAATAAGTGAAGAGTTTTTTGCAAGCTTCCCTACCACTGAATGAATTTTTGTTGTCTCTAATGCTTCTTCTATATTTAAAGGCGGAAGAATTGAAGGAAGCCTTTTTGCCAACATAGTTTTTCCTGCACCCGGAGGACCAATCATAATAACATTATGCCCGCCGGCAGCAGCAATCTCCAAAGCCCGTTTAATATTTTCCTGTCCTTTTACATCAGCAAAATCAAATTCATATTCATTCAGCCGGGAATAAAATTCGCTTTTTATATCAACAATTGTTTGTTGAATTTCATTGTCGCCATTAAAAAAATCCATCACCTGCCTTATATTTTCAACTCCGTAAACTTTCAAATCGTTTACAATAGCAGCTTCTTTAGCATTTGCTAACGGAAGGATAAAACCTTCAAACCCTTCCTTTGCCGCTTGAATTGCAATAGGTAAAGCACCTTTGATAGGTTGCAAACTTCCATCCAATGAAAGCTCGCCCATGATAATATATTTTTCAATTCCTTGTGCTTCCATTTGTTCTGAAGCAGCAAGTATTCCAATAGCAATTGTTAAATCGTATGCCGAACCTTCTTTGCGGATATCGGCCGGCGCCATATTTATGGTAATTTTTTTTCCGGGAATTTTATGACCGATATTTTTTAATGCGGCTTCAATTCTATGATGACTTTCTTTAACTGCATTATCGGGCAAACCCACAATAAAAAACTGAATACCGTTATCCATATTTACCTCAACAGTAATAGTTGTAGCATTTACACCATGAACACATCCGCCAAAAGTCTTTACAAGCATAAAATATTTTTTTGTAAAATTAAAACAATATTTTTTAAAATAACAAACACAAAAAAAGCTGCCAGAAAATAGCAGCTTTATGAAATAAATTATTTGTACAAATTATCTTATCTCAACCAATAATTGATGATTTGCAACCTTATCGCCGGCTTTGACATGTATTTTTTTTACAGTGCCTTTTATCGGTGAAGTTATTATATTATGCATTTTCATTGCTTCCAGTACTAATAATCTTTCTCCAACATTTACTTTTTGTTTTTCCTTAACTTCAACAGTAATTATTGTACCCGGAATAAATGATTTTATTGCTCCCCAATCTCTTTCTTCAAATTTTTTGCGTGAAAGGTATTTTTTTGAAAGCAATGTTTTATAAGTATCCGCTTCCAGAACAAATTTCTGAAAATCTGGTTTTACTTCTTTTTCTTCTTTTGTATCTTTTTCGTTTTCCATGATTCAAATAATTAAAATGGAGGAATTCCGTGTTTCTTTGATGGACTATTTTCAGCTTTTTGTGATGAAACCTCAATAGCATGTATCAGGAACCTCCTGGTTTCATTAGGATCGATTACGGCATCAATATATCCGTAAGCTGCGGCCACATATGGATTTGCAAATTTTTTCTTGTATTCTGCTACTTTTTGTTTACGCATTTCTTCAGGATTTTCTGCCTCAGAAATTTCCTGACGGAAAATAATATTAGCAGCGCCTTCAGGTCCCATTACAGCTATTTCAGCAGTAGGCCATGCAAAAACAAAATCAGCTCTAAGGTGACGTGAACACATTGCAATGTAGCCTCCGCCATATGCTTTTCTTAGAATAACCGTCATTTTAGGAACTGTAGCTTCTGAATATGCATAAAGAATTTTAGCTCCATGACGAATAACACCGGCATGTTCCTGATCAATACCGGGTAAATACCCAGGTAAATCAACTAATGTAACCAAAGGAATATTGAAAGCATCGCAATATCTTATGAAACGTGCAGCTTTATCAGAAGAATCCACATCAAGAACTCCCGCTAAGACCAACGGTTGATTGGCAACAAAACCAACGGTCTGTCCGTTCAAACGGCCAAAGCCAATTACAATATTCTGAGCAAATAATGCCTGTACTTCAAAGAAATCAGAATCATCAGCAATTGATTTGATCACATTTCTTACATCATATGGCTGACGGGCATCTGAAGGAAATATTTCTTCAATTTTAAATTGCTTGGTATTCGGTGTTTTCTTTGGGAAAGGTTCTGCTTTCTTAGTATTGTTCCAAGGAATGAAGGATACCAGTTTTTTTATTTGCTCCACACATTCATCTTCACTTTCGGCAAAGAAATGAGCATTACCGGTAATTTCAGAATGAACACGAGCACCGCCAAGAGCCTCCATTGATATTTCTTCACCTAAAACTGTTTTAATTACTTCAGGTCCGGTGATAAACATCTTTGAAATTTTATCCACCACAAAAACAAAATCGGTTAAAGCGGGAGAGTATACTGCTCCACCTGCACAAGGCCCAAGAATAACCGAAATCTGAGGGATAACACCAGAAGCAATTGTATTACGGTAAAATATATCACCATAACCTGCAAGCGAGTTAACACCTTCTTGTATACGTGCACCACCTGAGTCATTAATTCCTATTAAAGGAATTTTCAGGTTCATGGCATGATCCATAATCTTGGTTATTTTACGCGCATGCATAAAACCAAGTGAACCACCGGCCACAGTAAAATCCTGAGCATAGATACAAACCGGGTACCCGTTTATTGTTCCTGTTCCTGTTATTACACCGTCGCCGGGAAGGTGTTTTTTATCCATGTCGAAATCCTTTGCAGAATGTTCAACAAATAAATCATATTCTTGAAAAGAGTTTGGATCGAGTAAAGCAATAATACGTTCACGGGCGGTCATTTTACCCATAGCTACTTGTTTCTCAATAGCTTTGGCTCCTCCACCCTGAATGGCTTCCTGCATTCTTCTTTTCAGATCAATGGTTTTCTGTTTAAGAGACATAAACCTAAGTATTTGTTATACAGTTATTTAATTATGTTTTTTTGCTATTATTTTTAACCGCAAAAAGTTCAAATTAAATCATTTTTTTTCTAAATATTTTTTTGATTGTCATCGTGTTTTCAACAATCAATTTTTAATATATCAAAAATACAAATTAATTATTCCCAAAATGATATTTTTATAGACTAATTTATAATTTATTTATTCTAAAGTCTATGTTAAAAATTGTTAATCATATTCATTTAATGTAAATATGATTTTGTTTTTTATTGAGGATATTCTCCGAAAGTCTTTTTAAAAAAACGATGAACACTATGAGGGAAACCTGGTTGTTTTACAAACATCATTATACATTCATTGCAAATTATATTAAGTCCATTCTGTTTTGCTTTGTCAATTGCATTTTCATTTTCTGAACCGGGTTGCAACCAAATATGAGTTATTGTTTTTCCTGAAATAACATTTTCAATTATTTTTTCTGTGACCTCTGGCTTTGTAATGAAAATAGCAGCTTTAACTTTTGCCGGTACATCCTTAATTTCAGTAAAACACTTTTCTCCTTCAATCTCATTCACACGCGGATTTACCGGATATACATTAAATCCTCTTTTTTTCAGAAATCGCAAAACAATATTACCAAATTTCTTTCTGTCAGTTGATGCGCCTATTACTGCCATATCCTTATTCGACAGATAATCCTCTATTTCTTTCAGTGCAATCATAAAATAAAATTTTAACAAAATAACGAATTTAAATTTTATAAAAAAAGGTCGAAAACGCTACATTTTGAATTATCTTAGCAATCCTTTTATCATAAAATTATGCAGACTATCTACAAAAAAACAGAAGAGCTTAGAAGTGAAGGGAAAAAAATAGCTTTATGTGTTGTTGTTTCCACCTCCGGTTCAACCCCTGGCAAAACGGGTGCAAAAATGATTGTTCTCGAAGATAAAACCATCATAGGAACAGTTGGTGGCGGCAGTATTGAGAAAGATGTGATTGAACAAGCCATTCATATTATCAAATCCGGAAAGCCTGAAATAAAGCGCTACAAGCTTGAAGAAGACCTTAAGATGAAATGCGGCGGTACAATGGAGGTTTACATTGAACCATTAAATATTTTAAAAAAGCTTTACATCTTCGGAGCCGGTCATATTGGTAAAGCTGTAGTTAGGTTTGCAAAAGAACTTGATTTTAACATTACCGTTTTTGATTCACGTGAAGGAATTTTTAACAACAATGAATTTGAAGGATGCAATTGTATTTGTAAAGATTATTTCAAAGCAATTAAAGAAACGGAATTTGATAAAAATACGTTCATCGTAATTGTAACTCCCAAACATGAGTACGATGAAGAAATTCTGAAACGTGTAGTTGTTAAGCCTCACGCTTACGTTGGAATGATAGGCAGCAGAAGAAAAGTAGAAATTATTAAGAAAAATCTTTTAAAAGAAAAAATTATTTCCAAAAGTGAAATCGAAAAAATTGATATGCCTATCGGAATTCCTTTCGCTGCCGAAACACCCCAGGAAATTGCAGTTAGCATTATTGCAAAACTTATTGATGTAAGAAATACTTCAAAAGTATAATCAAGATATTATGGCATTATTAAAATTTATTCTCGACGGAGAATTAAAAGAACTTGACTTTCGTAAAGAAAATATAATTCCTTCCACGACAGTCTTAAATTATTTACGTTCTCTTCCCAATCATAAAGGTGTTAAAGAAGGCTGTGCTGAAGGCGATTGCGGTGCTTGCACTGTTGTTGTTGCTCATTTAGAAAATGGAAAACTGCATTACAAAGCAATTGATTCTTGTCTGCTTTTTCTTCCGATGATTCATGGAAAACAATTGATAACAGTTGAAAATTTAGCACAAGTTATCCATGGCGAAAAAATGCTTCACCCGGTTCAGCAGTTGATGGTTGAAACAAATGGAAGTCAGTGTGGATACTGTACTCCGGGAATTGTGATGTCGCTATTTGCATTGTACAAAAACGCAAATAATCCTTCTGATGAAATCATCAAAGATGCACTTACCGGAAATTTATGTCGCTGCACAGGTTACAAACCAATTATTGATGCCGCCAGAAAAGCCTGTGTCAATAATTGTTTTGACCATTTCACAGAAAAAGAAAATGAAATCATTTCATTGATTTCAAAAATCAAAAGTGAACAAAAAACGTTAACATTCAAATCAAAAAAACAAACATATCACAAACCATTTATGCTCAGTGAAGCATTGCGTTTGAAAAAAGAAAATTCCAATGCAATTATCATCAACGGCTCAACCGATGTGGCTTTGCGACAATCAAAGAAAAAAGAATTGCTTTCGGAAATAATTGATATATCTGATGTGAACGAATTGAAAAATTTTCATGAAGATGAAAATAATTTTTATTTCGGAGCCGGGCTTTCAATGGAACAGGTAAGAAAATATTCAGAAATAAATCTATCTGCACTTGAAAATATTTTAACTATTTTTGGTTCGTTGCAAATTCGAAACATCGCTACAATAGGCGGAAATGTTGGCTCTGCATCTCCTATTGGCGATAGTCTTCCGGTACTGTTTGCTTACCATGCAAAAATAAAATTAGAATCAGAAAATTCCGAACGTATCATTCCAATTGAAGAATTCATAAAAGGATATCGACAAACTGATATAAATGCGGATGAACTCATTACTGAAATAATCATCCCACGTCCCAATAAAAAACAAATAATAAAATCATATAAAATTTCGAAACGAAAAAATCTTGATATATCAACAGTAAGCGGGGCATTCCATCTTGAACTTGAAAACGATTTTGTTTCTGAAATCACACTTGCATACGGTGGAATGGCTGCATTTACGAAGCGTGCAAGCAATGCGGAAAATTTCCTGAAAGGGAAAAAATGGTCAACAGAAAATGTTGAGCCAGCAATGAAAATCATCGAAGAAGAATTTGCTCCCATCTCAGATGCAAGAGCTGATGCGGATTACAGGAAAATCACTTCTAAGAATATATTGATGAAATTTTATCTTGAAACTTGTAAAGATATAGAGGTAGAGGGAATAGGGTATAAGGAAATATAGTTTACCATATACCTTCTAAAACTTAAAATTCAACAAAACATGAATAACAATTTACATCACGACAGCGCTATAAAACACGTAACGGGCGAATCGGTTTATGTTAATGATATTCCTTTGCACAACCAGTTGCTGTTGGGTAAAGTTGTTTTCAGTAAACAGGCTCATGCTAAAATTAAAAAGCTGAATATTAAAAAAGCTTTAAAGGTAAAAGGTGTTCATGCTATTCTAACTGCAAAAGATATTCCCGGTGAAAACCAGATGGGACCAGTTGTTCACGACGAATTATGTTTGGCGGAAAAAGAAGTAACCTTTATCGGACAGGCTGTAGCCCTTATTGCTGCTGAGAATGAGAATGCATTGCATGAAGCAGAAAAGTTAATTCAAATAGAATACGAACCGCTTGATGCAATTCTTGATATTGAAACTGCAATCGAAAAAAATAACCTGATTGCTCCACCCAGGAAAATTGAAAGAGGCAATATTGACGAGGCTTTCAAAACATCACCACATATTATAAAAGGTGAATTAAAAACAGGTGGACAAGAACATTGGTACCTTGAAACACAGACTGCTCTTGCCGTTCCGGGTGAAGGAAAAGAAATATTGGTTCATGCTTCGAGTCAAAATCCAACCGAAACACAAGCCATTGTTGCCGAAGTTTTAGGCATACAAAAAAATGAAGTGGAAGTGGAAGTGAAGAGAATGGGTGGTGGTTTTGGGGGAAAAGAAACACAGGGAAACCATGTTGCTGCATGGGCTTCATTGCTTGCCAATGCAACCAAACGACCGGTAAAAATTCACCTCTTCAGGGATGATGATCAAATCATGACCGGAAAACGTCATCGTTACTTTTCAAAATATGAAATCGGGTTTGATGATGAAGGACAAATTCTTGCTTACAAAGTTGAATTAAATGCAGATGCCGGCGCGGCAACTGACTTGTCAATGGCTATTCTTGAGCGTGCAACACTTCATGCTGACAATTCATATTTTCTTCCACATGTTCAGATAATCGGAAAAGCATACAAAACAAACCTCCCGTCGAATACGGCTTACAGAGGTTTTGGCGGACCTCAGGGAATGGCTGTAATTGAAAATGCAATTGATAAAATTGCTCGTTTTCTTCATAAAGAACCAACTGAAATCCGTTCGAAAAATTTCTATAAACACGAAAATAATTTTCATACACCCTACGGACAAAAAGTTGAGAACAACAGACTTTATGCAATGTTTGAAAGATTGATCGAATCATCGGCATATTATAAAAGAAGAAAAGAAATTGATGCATTCAATAATAAAAATAAATTTTTTAAAAAAGGAATTGCGTTAACACCAGTGAAATTCGGCATTTCATTCACCACTTCATTTTTGAATCAGGCTGGTGCTTTGGTAAATATCTATACTGATGGAACAGTATTGGTCAATCATGGAGGTACGGAAATGGGACAGGGTTTACACACAAAAATGTTACAGGTCGCATCGGCTGAGTTAGGCGTTAGTCCTGATAAAGTGAAAGTAAATGCAACCAACACTTCCAAAGTTCCCAACACCTCTCCTACTGCGGCATCATCAGGAAGCGACATCAATGGTATGGCTGTTAAGAATGCTATTGATACAATAAAATCAAGGCTTTTGGAAGTTGCTGTTTCAGAATTAGAAAAAAAATATTCTTTAAAAACTTCAAAAGAAAATATTGTTTTTGAAAATAATTTTATTTTCGATAAAGAAAATCCGGAACAGAAAATTTCTTTTAGTGAACTGGTAAATACCGCTTACATCAAGCAAGTGAGCCTTAGTTCCACTGGTTATTACAGAACTCCGGGAATTTATTTCGATAGGGAAAAAGGCCAGGGAATTCCGTTTTATTATTTTGCTTATGGCATGTCGGTTTCGGAAGTTGAGATTGATGTATTAATCGGTCAGCATAAATTATTACGAACAGATATCATTCATGATGTTGGCGATTCGCTGAATGAAGGCCTTGATATTGGCCAGATTGAAGGTGGTTTTGTTCAGGGCATGGGATGGGTTACAACAGAAGAATTGAAATGGGATAAAAATGGGAATCTTCTCACACATTCACCCGACACTTACAAAATTCCAACAGTGAATGATATTCCAATTGATTTCAGAGTTGAGCTTTTAAAAGATGTTCCGAATGAAGGAACGATTCGCAGAAGCAAAGCCGTTGGAGAACCGCCATTCATGCATGCTTTCTCGGTTTGGCTTGCAATAAAAGATGCAATCTCAGCAGTAAAAAATCATGAAGCAGAACCTGAATTCTCTTTACCGGCAACGGCTGAACAAATTTTAATGAGCATAGAGAAATTAAAAAACATATAGATTTTATGAAAGACATTTTTTTGAAAATTAATGAACTGTCCGAAAAGTACAGGTATTACACGGCTAACAATCTTTCGAAACTGGTGAAAATAAAATCAATCAGCATGAACGAGAAAGATGTTCAGCTTGAATTAAAACGACAAATGGAAAAAGCAGGATTTGATGAAGTGCGAATTGACGGTCTTGGAAATGTGATTGGAAGAATTGGAAAGGGCAAACGCATTCTCGCAATTGACGGGCATATGGATACTGTTGATGTGGGTAATATCGAGAATTGGAATTTCGATCCGTTTAGCGGAGAAATAAAAGATGGATATGTGCATGGCCGTGGAACCGTTGACCAGGAAGGCGGTCCGGCTGCTGCTGTTACCAGCGGAAAGATTCTGAAAGAACTTGGTTTTGATAAAGACCTTACGTTTCTTGTTGTTGGGAGCGTGATGGAGGAAGACTGCGACGGGCTTTGCTGGAAATATATTGTTGAAGAAGAAAAAATAAAACCCGATTTCGTTATCAGCACCGAACCCACAAACCTTAATATTTACAGGGGTCACAGAGGACGCATGGAAATTGTTGTGAAGTTCAAAGGTGTATCATGTCATGGCAGTGCGCCCGAACGCGGAAAGAATGCAATATACATGGCAGCCCGCGCTGCGCTTGAAATTGAGAAATTAAATGAACGTTTGAAATCAGACCCTTTCCTTGGAAAAGGCTCTGTTACCATTTCTGAAATAAAATCGGAAAGCCCCAGTTTATGCGCTGTTGCTGATTATGCACAGTTTCATCTTGACAGAAGATTGACATGGGGAGAAACCAAAGAATCGGCTGTTGCAGAAATTGAAGAAATTGTAAAAGGCATGGATGCTAAAGTGGAAGTTCTGTATTACGAAGAAAAGGCTTATACCGGTATGAAATATGGAATGGAAAAATATTATCCTACCTGGAAAATTGAAGAAACACATCCCGTGGTAACTGCCGGTGTTAAAGTATTTGAAGGCTTATTCAATAAAAAACCTTTTATTGATAAATGGACATTTTCAACAAATGGTGTTACAATAAATGGGTATTATGGAATTCCATTAATCGGATTTGGCCCGGGAAATGAAGTATTGGCACATGCTCCAAACGAAAAAGTCCCGGTTGATGATCTGGTAAAAGCATCAGCATTTTACGCTGCTTATGCTTACATGATATAATGTTGACGCGGATTGACGCAGATTTTTACTGATTGACACATAAAATATTCATAAATTTCATCTAAAAAATCAATTATGAAATCATTTGAAAAAATTATTGAAGAAATTAAAAAAATGAAAACAAATCTTTATCAAAAAGATTTTCTTTTAACATGGGACAAAACAAAAGATGAATTGCTGCAAACCCTTTTAGTTGCTGAAGCTTTAAAGTATCTGCGCGACAATAACATTTCAGCAAAATGTTTTGATTCAGGTTTGGCAATCTCTAACTTCCGCGACAATTCAACTCGTACACGCTTTTCATTTGCATCAGCATGTAACTTACTCGGATTGGAAGTTCAGGATCTGGATGAAGCTAAATCGCAAGTAGCCCACGGCGAAACAGTTCGCGAAACTGCAAATATGATCTCTTTCTTAACCGATGTTATCGGAATTCGTGATGATATGTTTCTTGGTGCTGGTCATACTTACATGCTTGAAGTTGGCGAAGCCCTTGATGATGGCTTCAAACAGGGCGTACTTCCTGCTCGTCCGGGAATTGTAAATCTTCAATGCGATATTGACCACCCTACACAATCGATGGCTGATTTATTACATCTGAAAAATTATTTCGGTTCACTCGAAAATTTAAAAGGCAAAAAAATTGCAATGACATGGGCTTATTCACCAAGCTACGGAAAACCGCTGTCGGTGCCACAAGGCATCATTGGTTTGATGACCCGTTTCGGGATGCAGGTCGATCTTGCTTATCCCGAAGGTTATGATTTGATTCCCGATGTAATTGAACTTGCCGGAAAAAATGCAAAAGAAACAGGAGGAAGCTTCCGCGTTGTAAATAATATGGATGAAGCATTTAAAAATGCCGACATCGTGTATCCCAAGAGCTGGGCGCCATACAAGGTTATGGAAAGAAGAACACAACTGCTTCAGAAAAATGATAAAGAAGGATTAAAAGTTTTAGAACAGGAATGCCTTGCCAATAATGCAAAATTCAAAAACTGGGAATGCACCGAAGAAAAAATGAAACTCACAAAAGATGGAAAAGCGTTATACATGCACTGTCTTCCTGCTGATATTTCTGATGTTTCATGTAAAGAAGGCGAAGTTGCTGCAACTGTGTTTGAAAAATACCGCATCGAAACTTATAAGGAAGCAGGGTACAAACCTTACATCATCGCTTCAATGATTTTCAATAATAAATTTAAAAACGCAACTGAAATTCTTGAACGATTAAAGAAACAAAATTCAAAAAGAATAATCGAATAATCCAAAAGGCTGCTTTAAAGCAGCCTTTTTAGTTTTATAGTTCGTTAAGTTTTAAAATGCAGATAAAATAGATTTCTTGCTAATGCCCGAAATGACAATATCAATCTGCATTTTGTCATTTCGAAAAATGAGAAATCTTAAAACTTAACAAAATTTTTATTCTAAAAAATATATTTGATTTGAACATTTGCATTTTTCTATCTTTGTTATAAATAATATTCTATGAAAAAATATTTCATTCTTAGAGACTGTTTAAAATTCATTTATTGATTTTATTATGCATCAATCTGATCATA
>DAOQAK010000030.1 GCA_035353855.1 Bacteroidales bacterium
CTATATTTACAACTTAATTTGTTTGGCTAAATTTTAGTCGGACAGCAATGAAAAATTAATTATATTTGCAAATCATTTCTTTTTAAGGCAAAATTTTATGAGTTATCTAACTTTTGATAAAAGCCAACTGGTTAATTTAGAATATATTCTGAGCAAAGAACTGCTTCGTTCAAATCGGGCAGGATCGTATGCCTGTACAACAATAATAGGGTGTAACACCCGAAAATATCATGGTTTGCTTGTAACACCTCAACCTGCACTTGATGGCGAAAATCATGTTTTGCTTTCAACACTTGATATTTCTGTGGTGCAAAGAGATGCTGAATTTAATTTCGGAATTCATAAATATCCTGGCGGAGTTTATAGTCCGAAAGGAAATAAATATTTCAGCGATTTTACAACAGAACCTATTCCTAAGTTGACATTTCGTGTTGGTGGAGTAATTCTTTCTATGGAATTACTACTTGCAATTGATGATGAACGTTTACTGATAAAATATACTCTCGAGGATGCTCATTCTCCGACAATCCTTAGGTTTAAACCTTTTCTTGCTTTCCGTAATGTACATAAACTGGCACATGCAAATGTTTTTGTAGACAGGAAATATGAAAAAATAGAAAATGGAATAAAATACAGGATGTACTCCGGGTATACTAATCTTTTCATGCAGTTTTCCAAAACTGTTGAATATACCCATGCTCCTGATTGGAATTATAATATTGAATATTCAGAAGAGCAAAACAGGGGATACGATTACCAGGAAGATTTATTTGTTCCCGGCTTCTTTGAATTGCCTATAAAAAAAGGAGAATCAGTAGTGTTCTCAGCAGGTACAAGTGATATCAACCCTGCGCTTCTGAAAAAACTTTTTACATCAGAAACTAAAAGAAGAATTCCTCGCGATAGTTTTTATAATAACCTTGTCAATTCGGCTCACCAGTTTGTTGTACGCCGTGATAAGAAAACAAAAATAAAGGCAGGCTTCCCTTGGTTTGGAGCATGGGGGCGCGATACTTTCATTTCATTGCCGGGATTAACTCTTGCTATTGATGATCCCAAAACATGTAAAGCTGTTCTCGATACAGCTTTAACAGAATTACACGGACCATTATTCCCCAATGTTGGAGAAGGTCATAATGCGGCGTTCAACTCGGCTGATGCTCCACTTTGGTTTTTCTGGGCTTTACAGCAGTATGCTGAATATACCAATACCAAAGAACAGATTTGGAAAGAATACGGTCGTAAAATGCAAATGATATTAAAAGGTTTCAAGGATGGAACTTTGTACAATATTAAAATGCTTGATAATGGATTAATATATGCCGGTGAACAGGGAAGTGCCGTAACTTGGATGGATGCAATTGTTGGAGGAAAGCCTGTAACACCACGAATTGGACAAGCTGTTGAATTAAGCGCTTTATGGTATAACGCGATTATGTTTTCACTGGAAGTTGCATGCATGGCAGAAGATGAATCATTTATTGAAGAATGGAAAGGTATTGCCGGCATTATTCCCGAGTCGTTTAAGAATACATTCTGGTGTAAAGACAGAGGTTACCTTGCCGATTATGTTAATGGTGATTTTGCTGATTGGACTGTTAGACCGAATATGGTTTTTGCAACTTCTCTTCCTTATGTTCCATTGAGTGAAAAAATACGTCAATTGATTTTAGAGAAAATTCAACAGGATCTTTTGACACCTCGCGGGTTAAGAACACTCACTCCTAAACATCCCGATTATAAAGGTATTTATGCCGGAAACCAGGTAGAGCGGGATATGGCGTATCACCAGGGAACGGTGTGGCCATGGTTGCTCGGGCATTTTGCAGAAGGATATTTAAAAGTTCATGGTAAAAGCGGATTACCATTCATAAAATCGTTGTATGACGGATTTGACTCAGCAATGAAAGAACATTGCATTGGAACCATATCGGAAGTGTATGATGGCGATCCTCCGCATAAAGCAGGTGGCGCGATTTCGCAGGCATGGAGTGTTGCAGAGATATTACGAATGTGGAAGTTGATCGAGAAATATGAAAAATAGTTTGTAGGCAATAATTGTAGTTTTTTGTTATTCTCATTAAATAATTTTTTAACAACAAACAACTAACTACAAACCACAAACAAAATTTAAAAATAGAATGAAAGTATTAATGTTTGGTTGGGAGTTTCCTCCTCATATTACTGGTGGGTTGGGAACAGCATGTTTTGGGCTGACAAAAGCATTGCTGAAGCAGGGTGTGGAAATATTATTTGTTGTTCCTAAAGCATATGGCGACGAAAGTCAGGAAGCTGTAAGGCTTATCAATGCAAGTGATGTAAGTATTGATATCAGGAATGAGATATACCAGGAATATTGGAAACAGATCACTTATATGGAAATAGGTTCAAACCTGATTCCTTACACATCACCTGAAGAGTTTCAGAAAATTATTTCACAAAATCTACTTGATGGAGCTGATATAAATCAATCAGTATTTTCTGAACATTTTGTGTTTAGCGGGAAGTATGGCAAAGACCTTATGCAGGAAGTGTCGCGTTATGCGTTGATTGCAACATCGCTAGCTGCTACGAATACTTTTGATGTGATTCATGCGCACGACTGGCTTACTTATCCTGCAGGTATAGCTGCAAAAAATATCAGCGGTAAACCATTGGTAATTCACGTCCATGCTACAGAGTTCGATCGTTCCGGTGAAAATATAAACCAGAATGTTTACGATATTGAACGTAAAGGAATGGAAGCTGCCGATATGATTATTACCGTAAGTAATTTAACCCGGCAGATCGTGATTGACCGTTACGGAATTCATCCTGATAAAGTGATTACTGTTCATAATGCTGTTGATGATCCTGTTAATCCTGCTGTTCTGGATGCAAAGAAACATGTGAAAGAAAAAGTAGTAACATTTCTTGGTCGGGTTACTTTTCAGAAAGGTCCTGATTATTTTGTTGAAGCTGCAAATAAAGTATTACAAAAAGATGGCAATGTCCGTTTTGTAATGGCAGGGCAGGGCGACATGCTGAACCGTATGATAAAACGTGTAGCGCAATTACGCATTTCTACAAAATTTCACTTTACCGGATTTTTAAAAGGTGATGATGTTGACCGGATGTTTGCTATGAGTGATGTTTACGTGATGCCATCAGTTTCGGAGCCTTTCGGAATATCTCCGTTAGAAGCTATGCGAAGCAGCGTACCTGTTGTTATTTCTAAACAATCGGGTGTTTCTGAAGTTTTACGTTATGCAATGAAAGTCGATTTCTGGGATATTGATGCTTTATCTGATGCTATATATGGGCTTTTGCATTACAATGCCCTCAGTAAAATGTTTATGCGCTACGGAAAAATTGAAGTAGATAATATGAAGTGGGATAATTCAGCAATAAGGGTAAAGTATATTTATGATATGATGTTGAATAAGTAAAATTGAAGTTAAAAGTTTTCAAAAATTATTATAATGAAATCAATTTGTTTTTATTTTCAGGTTCATCAGCCGTTTAGGTTAAGAACATTCCGTTTCTTTGATATTGGCGTGAACCATAATTATTTCGACGACTATGCAAATAGGTATATACTCCGAAGAGTAGCCGATAAATGCTATATTCCTGCTAATAATGTCATTCTTAATCTTATTAAAGAATTTGGTTCTTCATTCAAAGTAAGTTATTCAATAAGCGGTACTGCTCTCGACCAATTTGAAATGTATACCCCAGATGTTTTGGAAAGTTTCCAGCGTTTGGCTGAAACAGGTTGTGTTGAATTTCTTGCCGAAACATATTCTCACTCGCTGAGTTCATTAAAAAGTAAAAATGAATTTTTTAAACAGGTTAATGAACAGGCAGCAAAAATAGAAAGGCTATTTGGTAAAAAGCCTACTACATTCCGTAATACAGAGCTTATTTATTCTGATGGTATTGGCGAAATGGTTTCGGAAATGGGATTTAAAACCATGCTTACCGAAGGCGCCAAACATATACTGGGGTGGAAAAGCCCGAATTATATGTATTGCAATTCTATCAATCCCAAATTAAAATTATTACTTAAAAATTTCAGGTTAAGCGATGATATTGCATTCCGGTTTTCTCAGCAATCATGGAGCGAATGGCCTGTTACCACTGAAAAATATGTAGACTGGTTAAATAGTGTTGATGGAAGGGAAGAATGTATAAACCTGTTCATGGATTACGAAACATTCGGAGAACATCAATGGCCTGAGACAGGAATTTTTGATTTTCTGAAAGCATTGCCCGGTCGTGTTCTATCGCATTCCAATTTTAAATTTAATACACCTTCTGAACTTACAAATCTTTTACAACCGGTTTCGCCGATATACGTTCCTTATCCCATTTCATGGGCCGATGAAGAAAGAGATTTAACAGCATGGCTTGGAAATGAATTGCAGGATGATGCTTTTAACCGTTTGTATGAACTGGAAGACAAAGTAAATCATTGTTCGGATGAAAATATTATCCGCGACTGGAAATATCTTCAAACCAGCGACCATTTTTATTACATGTGTACTAAATGGTTTTCCGATGGCGATGTGCATAAATATTTCAACCCGTTCAATTCACCTTATGAAGCTTTCATTAATTTCATGAACATCCTTTCTGATTTTCAAATACGATTAGATGAGAAATGTCATGGAATGGCTGCAATACCTGTTGTTTCTGAAAATGAAAAAGCAGAACAACCAGAAATAAAAAAATCGGTACTACAACCTGTTCAGAAAAAAATAAATGAAATCAAAGAAGTTGTTAAGAAGAAAACAGCTAAAAAAGTTATTTCTGAAAAAATTCAAAAGATAGCTAAATCAAAGGTTGTAAAAGAAACTGTAAATAAAAAACAAGAAATAAAAGTTAGAGGCAGCGAGATTAAACTTTTGGAATCGCTTGCACGTCCTGCAATAAAACAAATTTTTAAAGAATATGATCTTAAAATTCTTGCAATGGCATTACAAGGCGCCGGCGAAGAATTAACCGATAAAGTAAGAAGTTCAATAGGGCAGGGAGCCGGAAGAAAACTTACTACAGCGCTAAACAGGATAAAATTACCTAAATCCAAAGAGGTAAAAGAAGCGAGAAGACTAATTGAAGAACAGATTAAAAAATATTTTGCTTCGAAAAAAAATATTTAGGTTTTTATAATTTTCTTTTATTAACTGATGTTACGCAAAACTCAAAATAAAATTTTAAAAACTTTAATTAATAAGGATTTTAAGAATATATGCCACCCGCCATGCCAACGAGGCAGATAGGCACAACCCAATTAACTGAGCGTGCTTGAAAGCTATATAGTCTTGAATGTTTAGTGCCTACGGTACAATAAGAAGTGAGTTGTACCTTTCTTTACCAAGCTGTTGTCCCTAACGGGACATAATAATAATAAAATAATGTTGTTTCGATACAAATAATGATTTTGCGTAACATCAATTCATAATTCTTCCTGTATTTATTCAACCATTTGGCATTTATTTATTATTTTTACTTTTTGTAATATAAAGGATAAAATTATGTCAGAAGAAAATATTCTGAAACCTGATTATTTATTTGAGATCAGTTGGGAAGTATGTAATAAAGTTGGAGGTATTTATACTGTAATTTCCACAAAAGCTTCAACGTTAGTATCTGAACTAAAAGATAATTACATTTTTATTGGTCCCGATGTTTGGAAAGAAACCAAGGATAATCCTGAATTTACAGAAGATAAATTTTTGTACCGCAGCTGGCGCGAAGAAGCAGAAAAACAAGGATTACGTTTCAGGCTGGGCCGGTGGAATATTGCTGGAAACCCCGTTGCTATTCTTGTTGATTTCACACCATACTTCGTTGTTAAGGATAAAATTTTCGCAAAATTATGGGAGAATTATAAACTCGATTCTTTACCCGGACAGTGGGACTACATTGAACCTGCAATGTTTGGATTTGCTGCAGCAAAAATTATTGAAAGCTTTTATGAATTCAATATTAGCGGACGTGACCGTATCATTGCCCAGTTCCATGAATGGATGACAGGAACCGGGATTTTATATTTAAAAGATAATATTCCCCAGGTGGGAACTGTATTTACTACACATGCAACAGCTTTGGGAAGATCTGTTGCCGGTAATGGTTTGCCTTTATATAAAGACATTGAAAGCTTTAATGCCGATGTGCTTGCGCGTAATTTTAATATTGTTTCAAAACAATCGCTTGAAAAACTCTCGGCTCAGAATGCTGACGGATTTACTACCGTTAGTGAAATTACAAATAAAGAATGCAAACAATTTCTGGAAAAAGAAGCGGATGTAATTACTCCAAATGGTTTCGATTCATCATTTCTTCCACCGGAAAATGTTTTCGAAGAAAAAAGAGATGAAGCACGTGTGAAATTATTTGATGTTGCAGAAGCCTTGTTAAACCAGGAGTTGCAGCGCGACAGTATGTTGGTGCTCATTAGCGGACGTTATGAATTTCGTAATAAAGGGATCGATTTATATATTGATGCACTGACCAGGTTGTACAATAATCCTGATTTAGATAAAGATATTATTGCTTTCATTATGGTGCCTGCAAACAATGCAGGACCAAGGAAAGATGTATATGAACGTATAGGCAAACCCAATTACGAGCAATCCCTGCATCATGAATTTCTTACTCATTACCTTCATGACCCGGACAATGATCCTGTATTGAAAAAAATCTATAGCTCAGGAATATCTAATGAAAAGGGAAGTAAAGTAAAAATAATTTTTGTTCCTTCTTATTTGAATGGCAGCGATGGAATATTTAACATGCATTATTACGAACTGCTGATTGGATTTGATGTTACGGTCTTCCCGTCATATTATGAGCCATGGGGTTATACGCCAATGGAAAGCATAGCATTTCACATTCCTACGATAACAACTACTTTGGCAGGTTTCGGAAATTGGATTCGTAATACATATGGCAAACTCGAAAAAGGAATTTTAGTTATTGATCGCGATGATGATAATGATGAATCTGTTGTTGAGCAAATAGCTGCTGGTCTTACGCGCTGTCTTCACCGGAATTTTGAAGATAAAAAAAGTTCAAGGAAAAAAGCACATGAAATATCTCATGATGGCTTATGGGTTAATTTTATAAATAATTATTACAAAATATATGATAAAGCGCTCCGTGAGGTTGCACAGCGCGAAACATTATTTTCTAAAAAACAATTACCTGAACAAACAACAATTCTACGTCCTGTACAAGGTGTTAAACCTACGTGGAAAAAAATACTGGTAAAATCCGATTATCCTGAAGGATTATCCGAATTGGTAAAGCTGACGAAAAATTTATGGTGGTCATGGAATAATGATGCAAAAGAATTATTCGAGATGGTCAATCCTGAATTGTGGGAAAAATCACAGCATAATCCAATTGCTATGCTGGAATCATTATCATACGAACAATTACTGGAACTGGAAAGAGATAAAGAATTCAGGGATAATCTGAAAAGTGTTTATGAAAAATTCGGTAATTATTTATTGGAAGGATGTAATAAAAAATCTCCTGCAATTGCATATTTTAGTATGGAGTATGGTTTGCACGATTCGGTGAAAATATTTTCAGGTGGACTGGGAGTATTAGCCGGTGATTATTTAAAACAATGCAGCGATTCAAATATAAATATTACAGGTATTGGGCTTTTATACAGGTATGGATATTTTTCACAGGAATTAGCGCTCAATGGTGAACAACTTGAAAATTATTATCCTCAAAAATTTTCACATTTACCGTTGCATCCTGTACGTGTAAATAATGGAGATGAAAGCGATAGTAATAATGGTTCCTGGTTGAAAATAAGGCTGGCATTACCCGGCCGTACGTTGTATGCCAAGGTTTGGCGTGTTGATGTTGGAAGAGTTCCATTATATTTACTGGATACCGATATTGAAGAAAATTCTGCTGAAGACCGTTTTATAACGCATCGCTTATATGGCGGGGAATGGGAAAACCGCTTGAAACAGGAAATCCTTCTTGGTGCCGGCGGAATACGTTTGCTGGATGCAGTAAATATTACTCCTGATATATATCATTGCAATGAAGGTCATGCCGCTTTTATGGGTGTTGAAAGAATGCGTAAACTGGTCCAGGATGAATTTTTTACTTTCCAGGAAGCCATTGAAATTGTTAGGGCATCTTCATTATTTACCACGCATACGCCAGTTCCCGCTGGTCATGATGAATTCAGTGAAGATTTATTAAGAACCTATATTCCTCATTATGCCGAACGACTGAATATTAGCTGGGATGCTTTTATGAACCTTGGAAGAGCAAAGGAAAATGTTCCGGGCGAAAAATTCAGCATGAGTGTTTTGGCGCTAAAGTTATCACAGGAAGTAAATGGTGTAAGTAAGATTCATGGACGTGTTACACGCGAAATGTTCAGCCATATATGGGATGGATATTTTAGTGATGAGTTGCATATAGGATATGTTACCAATGGAGTTCATTATCCTACATGGGCTGCAAAGAAATGGAAACAACTTTATAATGCTGAATTTGGAGAAGGATTTAATAACGATCAATCGAATGCCGAGCATTGGAGAAATATTTTTCACGTTTCGGATGATGAGGTATGGAAGATAAAACAAAGTCAAAGAAAAGAACTTATTGATTTTGTAAAAAGGCGTTTAATGGATAACCTGGAACGCAGGCAGGAAAACCCTAAGACCATTATTGAGCTTCAGAATGCTTTAGATGAAAACGCGCTCACCATAGGATTTGCAAGACGCTTTGCAACATATAAACGAGCACAACTTATTTTTAAAAATCTTGAAAAACTTGCACGTATTGTAAATAATCCGAATAAACCTGTTCAGTTTATATTTGCCGGTAAAGCGCATCCGGCCGATGGAGCAGGACAGGAGTTGATAAGATATATTACAGAGGTATCAAAAAGAAAAGAGTTTTTAGGGAAGATAATTTTCCTTGAAAATTATGATATGGATATTGCTTCCAAATTGGTTCAGGGAGTTGATATCTGGCTGAACACACCTGCACGTCCAATGGAAGCATCAGGTACAAGCGGGCAAAAAGCAGTAATGAATGGTGTGATGAATTTCAGTGTTCTCGACGGATGGTGGGCTGAAGGTTATATTGATAAAGCCGGTTGGGCGCTGAAAGAAGAAATGACTTACAAAAATCCGCAATACCAGGATGAACTGGATGCCGAAACTATTTATGATTTGCTCGAAGATGTTATCGCTCCTATGTTTTACAAGCGTGATAAAAATGGCGTACCTTCGAAATGGATCTCGCATATAAAAAATACTATTGCCGAAATAGCGCCACATTTTACTACCAAGCGCATGCTCGATGATTACTGTAATAATTATTACAATAAGCTTTATGAACGTACCTGTAAACTGAAAGAGAACAATTATGACCAGGTGAGATATTTATCAAACTGGAAAAAGAAGATCATACGAGGGTGGAACAGTGTTGAAGTGCTTTCGGTGAGTGTTCCCGATTCTACTAAGCGTGCATTTAAACTAGGTGAAAAATTTATTGCTGAAATTTCATTGGACCTTAATGAGCTTTCGCCCGAAGATATTGGCATCGAAGTAATATTCGGTCAGAAAGTAATGGATCAGGTTACCGATTTCTTTTATAAAAATGAAATGAAGATTGTAAATATCGAACGCAACCAGGTGAATTATAAAACTGAGATTTTTGTAACGCGTTCCGGTGTGTTCGACTTTGCATTCCGCATGTTTCCTAAGAATCCGCTATTGCCGCATCGCATGGATTTTTATTTGATAAAATGGATTTAAAAAATAAATTGCTGGTTATTGAATTGTTTTATTGTTGATTGTAATTAGAATATTAATTTTTTTTAAAAAGAGAAATAATATTAATAGAATAATGCAAATGTTAGATTCATACATGAATTTAAAATTATAAAATATGAAAAAAATAAATAATAATTTTTTGATTATTTTAATTATGTTTACCTTTTTAACAAATGTTAAATATAGTAATGTAAATGATGGGATTTCAACACAAGGTAAACAGTTCCTAAGTGATTTATATTGGAACATACCCTTAAACACAGACCCAATTACAGTTTTTAATTTGCTCTCAGAAAAAAACAATATATTTTATGATATATCAAAGTCAGGTTTAGCATCAACAATTATGGCAGAAGCATATAACAATAAGTATATTGATGCATCTTTATCTAGGTGGAAATATATGACACTCTATGTATACTTTGATGATAAAATGAAATCTAAAGGAAAAATGATTTCAATTCATGGTTGTACTTCATATTCTATTCTCAATACAATGACTTTTTTGATAGAAAGTATATCTGCAAAAAATACTTCAACTACTTGTAATAAAGAAGTTTTATTTGATGAAGCTTATAAATATGAATACTTCGCAGCCACAACTTCAACCACTCCTTTTTTTACAATAATCTCGCAAATTGAACATGACTCGAAAGATAAAACAAAAATAGTTGAAGCAAAATATCAATTTTGGTTAGATGAGACTGCATTAGTTTTTTCTAAATAGCTATTACTTTGTTACACTAATTTTTTTATATGAAAAAGAAAATAGGGTATATCAAATATAATGATCAACTCTTTGAGGTTTTTTGGGATACTGAAACAAAATTAGTATGGTGTAAGGATGACAAAGGGACTTTAACAAACTTTAATGATGCAAAAGCTTTAGCAGAAAATGTTGTTATTGACTGCGCAAAAGAAATGTTAAAATCTAGCGGATTATAATTAAAATATTGTTTCCCTGTGTTTGCGATGGTTCGCAACAAGTGCAAGTAAGGATTTAATACTAATTTAACATGCAAAGTCTTAAACAAATATTTTTATACATATTTATATTTCTATCATTCGAATCGTTTTCGCAAATAACGGATACAGTTGATTTGAATAAAATATTTGGAAAGTTTGTTGGAGGATTTTGTATTTATGATATAAACACAAGCAAATATATTCAGTATAATAAGGCACAATGTGAAAAAAGATTTTCGCCCTGTTCCACTTTTAAAATCACGAATTCGCTTATAGGACTTGAAACTGGCGTAATTACTGATACCAGCTTTGTTATCAAATATGACAGTCTGCTTCATCCGAAAGATTCATTTATGTTGAACAATTCACCTTACAAATACTGGTATGATGATCTGTCATTAAAAAATGCCTTCAAATATTCGTGCGTTTGGTATTACCAGGAATTAGCAAGGAGGATAGGATTTGAAAGGATGAAAAAATATATCGATATTTTAAATTACGGGAATAAAGATATTTCAGGAGGTATAGATAAATTCTGGCTTTGCGGCACTATTGAAATTTCAATTAACGAACAGGTGGAATTTTTAAAAGCATTTTATCAGCATAAATTAAAAGGTTTTTCTGACAGGAGTATTGATGCTGTAAAAAGCATAATGCTTTATGAAACTACTGACAATTACAAACTATACGGTAAAACGGGAAGCGGCGATTGTACGGATGATAAGGTTCTTGGCTGGTATGTGGGTTTTGTTGAAACCGCTTCGGGTCCGAAAATTTTTGCAATGAATGTGCTTGTTAATGATTACAACGACTTAAATAATAATTACAGAATAGAACTGACTAAAACAATTCTGAAAGAGCTTAAAATTATTTAAGCGGAGACAGCATTGCTTCGTGCAAGTCATATTACATATTAGAAAATAATAAATTACGCGTCATGAAACGCGCAAGAATAAATAAAAACAATAATTCATAAAAAATAAAACTATGTCAAAAGTTAGTACTTATCTAAATTTTTCTCGCAATACTGAGGAAGCTTTTAATTTTTATAAATCTGTTTTTGGTGGTGAATTCAGTGGGGGTGGAGTGGCACACTTTGGCGATTTCCCGCCACCGGCAGGCTCTCCGCAGTTGGCCGAAGAAGATAAAAAGCTTATACTGCATATTGAACTGCCCATACTTGGTGGTCACATTTTGATGGGCTCCGATGCACCGGAATCGATGGGATTCAAAGTGAACACAGGAAATAATGTTCACATCATGCTTGAGCCCGATACCAGGGCAGAGACAAAAAAATTGTTCGATGCATTAGCAGTAGGTGGTAGAGTAATAATGGAATTACAGGAAATGTTCTGGGGTGCATATTATGGCAATTGCGTTGATAAATTCGGAGTGCAATGGATGTTTAATTGCACAGAAAAAAAATAATAATTGTAATAATACTTTTTTATTCAATTGTTCTCTTCTGCGGTTATTCGATTGTTCGACTATTCAATTATTCCAATGTTCAACTGTTCAATTATTCACATGCTCAATTATTCGAATGCTCGGTTGTTCGATTATTCTAATGTTCAAAATATCTTTTTATTTCTTACACTTTCTTATATTTGCAAATCAAAAAAAGTTTTAAACAAAAATTTTAAACATGAAATTACTTGAAGGTAAAACTGCAATAATAACCGGCGCATCGCGCGGCATTGGTCGTACCATTGCCATCCGCTTTGCCAAAGAAGGAGCCAACGTAGCTTTTTCCGATTTGTTTTACGATGCACAAGCTGAATCACTCGAAAAAGAATTATTGAGTTATGGTGTTAAAGCAAAAGGCTATGCTTCCGATGCCAGCTCATTCAAAGCTTCTGATGATTTTATAAATGAGGTACTGAAAGATTTTCCTGTTATTGATGTTTTAGTTAATAATGCAGGTATTACGCGCGACAACCTGCTGATGCGCATGACAGAAGCCGATTGGGATGCTGTTATTAATGTGAATCTGAAATCTGTTTTCAATCTTACAAAAGCTGTTCAGAAAGTGATGCTGAAACAACGTTACGGTTCAATCATCAACATGAGTTCGGTTGTTGGTGTTGAAGGAAATGCAGGACAGTCGAACTATTCCGCATCAAAAGCAGGAATACTCGGATTCACAAAATCAATTGCACAGGAACTGGGTTCGCGCAGTATTCGCTGCAATGCAATAGCGCCGGGATTCATCGAAACCGAAATGACAGCAAAACTTCCGGAAGATGTAAAGAAGAACTGGATTGAAAATATTCCTTTGAAACGTTCTGGCTCTACTGATGATGTTGCTGATGTTACAGTATTTTTAGCAAGCAACCTTTCATCATACGTTACTGGTCAGGTTATTAGTGTTGACGGGGGAATGCATATGTAGTAAAAATAAAATTCAAAATTATAAAAGCTGAAAAATTCCAAACTCAAGGCAAAGGGTTTGGAATTTTTCTTTTTATTCAATAACTGATGTTACGCAGAAAAATAATATTTTACATAAATTCGCAATGATAGGTAATATATTTATTGATTTTTTTATTCCAATCCCGTAGGGATTACAGCTTGGTAAAAAATTATAATATCAAATATAAAAGTGCCGTAGGTACTACACAATAAGAAAATCCAAGCACTAAATCCTAAATAAATTCAAATTACAAAACTCAAATGAATAAAACTATTTTTGGATTTATAAAATTGAATTTGAAGTTTTGTATATAGTTTAGAAATTAAGATTTGAAGTTTGAATAAAGGATAGTGCTTACAGCACATCACGTTGTTGCTATGTTGGGTTTTACCAAGCGATTATGCCTACGGCATATACTTTAAGAATAATTTTTGAATAGAAGGCCGGCTTTGACTCGATTATCCTTACACTCTCGTTTCGGGAGAATCGGCCCTGTATGACCTTTTACTTTGTGTGAATTTATTTGTTTGCGTAACATCAGTCAATAATTATTTTTGAGGTTTTAATAATTTCATTATTCTTTTTCAATTGAAGAAAATAAATTCCGTTTTTTAAATTATCCCTGTCGATAATTACTTTTCCATTGCTAATATTTTCAATACTTTTGGTAATTTGACCAACATTATTATAAATTAAAACAGCGTAATTATTTTTTGATTCATATTCAAAATTCAAAATTGAAAAATCAGGAAACGGATTTGGATAAATCTCAACATCATCATTTGTTTGCAAATCATTTAAACCTGTATAGGTGTTTACATAAGCATTGTGCGAAAATTCAGATGTATTGCCCGAAGCATCGGTTGCAGTAGATGTTATAACATCACCTGCATTTATTCCTGAAAGATGAATGCTCCAGTTGCCACCAGCATCAGGCGTTACACAACCTAAATATGTTTTTCCTTCACCATATGAATTTGAATCGGAATCGGCTATGTAAATTTCAATATTTGTCGTTAGTGGATTTGTGCAATCAATCGTTCCTTGAATAAATGTAAGTCCGTTGTAAGTCCAATAATCAGCGGAAGTGATAACAGGATAATTCATCATCATGTTTGGCCCAGTATCAGAGTCGCCGGCATCATTTAAATTTGTTCCGATAGGGAAGAGGTCGATGCCCAAAGTGCCATTATTGTGAATGGAGTTGCAGGATATTTTATTATTTATATCTCCTGCAGTCATCAGGAATATCCCGGCAGAGCCGTTGTATGCAATGATATTTCCATTACCGGCACTTCCTCCGATAATATTATTTTTTGCGCCTTCGGCAATTCGTATTCCATCGAAAGCGTTGCCCAGCGGCAATAACCCTGATGAATCGGTTCCGATTTTATTTCGTGTGATTGAATTATTATCAGTGTATGTTACATGAATGTCAATTCCCTGTTGTGCATTTCCCGAAATCACGTTGTTGTCGATATAATTATAAACAGGTGCACCATCAATAACTACGCCGTTTCCATTAGGCAAAGCAAGCGTTCCGTTTTTATCAGTTCCAATGAAATTACCTTTTACGGTATTGTGATTAGTTCCGTTGTTGTATACAAAAACACCGTAACCACTATTTCCCGAAATAATATTCCTATATGAAATTGAATCACCACCAATAATATTATAAGAAGAACCATCGTCGAATAAAACACCGTATGTATTAGGAATAGCAGCGCTTCCATTGATGTCTGTGCCAATATAATTTCCAAAAACTTTATTGTATTTAGCATCTGTTCCAATTATCGGGACTCCGTAAGCATTATTTCCCGAAATAATATTTCGTAATGCAGGATTATTTCCTCCAACATTGTTATACTTAGCGGTTCCTTCAATGCTCACGCCGTCATAGTTTCCAAGAGAAGCTGTTGCAGTTCTGTTTGTTCCTACAAAATTTCCTGAAACAATATTGCTATCAGCATTAACAATACGAATTCCAATATGACGATTTCCCGATACAATATTTCTTTCTTCAATTGAAGACCCTCCAACAATGTTGTGTTTTGCCCCACTGATTATTTCGATACCTATATTGTTGCCAAGACTGTCGGTAGCATTGTAATTTGTCCCGATGTAGTTTCCGTAAACATGATTGTTCTTTGCGTTAGCACCATAAATCTGTATGCCGCAAACAAGCCGCTGAAGTGTAATTCCCTTTATTATATTATTCGCTGTATTCATTATGCAGAAGGCATGAGCAATTGTATTATTTACTCCGGTGATAATAATTTCTGGTCCATTTGGATTTGTATCACCCTGGTTGGTGGTTTGTGTTGTGCCGTCAATTGTGGTGTTCCCGTTAGTGATATATGGAAGGTAAGAAGCAAGTGTTATTGTCCATGTTCCTGTTGAAGAATTATAATTTGCATCAGATGTTGGAATATTAAATGCTATCACATCACTTCCTGAATTTGAATTGGACGAAGTTATAGTACTTCGCAAAGAACCTGTTCCTGAATCATTGGTGTTGGTTACAGTAAAAGTATTTCCCGAACTTATTTCTGAAATTAAAATTATAAAAACAAAAAGAATTATCTTTCTCATAATGAAATCAGTTTGCCTGAATGTATTGTTCCTTCTGCATTTCGTACAATGTAGAAATATATTCCTGAAGGTAATTCGTTTGTGATTTTTATTGTTCCATCACTTGTGAAATTTTTAGTTATAATTGCATTTCCTGTTATATCGTAGATCACAAGCGATGCGTTAGTAGTCGATGGCGAATGATAAATAAATGTAGCATTATCTGAATATGGATTTGGAAAAACTTCGATACCTTCAATGTTATTGCTGATTACATCAATTCCGGCAGAACAACTGTGTGTGCATGAAGTAACGGTATTTTCAACAACTCCGTTATTCAAATCAATATATGGAGGACCTGATAAAGGTGACTGGTCGCAGATATCAACAGTTCCTTTTATATAACCTGAATTAGTAGAGTATGCAGCTATACAGAATGAACCGCTGCTTCCTTTTAATGTATCGGCATTTGTAAAATTATTGCTGATGTTGACAAAGCCATTGTTTGTAAATACAGCATCATGACTTAATGAATCACCATTATAAAAGTCATGGTAAACGTTAAAAGGAACAGTAGATAAATTTTGAAAACTTCCTTTATTCATAAAATCATAATTCACAATCACACTGTCGTGTGTTGTTGCAGTTCCGGTATTTAAGAAATCTGTTGTGTAGATGGTGCCATTCCCAGTATATGAAACTGAATTTAAAAAATTGGTTAGCTTTAAACGTCCGTCATTATTGAGATTACCGTTGTTCCAAAAGTAAGTACTGTTAATTTCACTATTCTGAATATTTTCAATAGTACCATCGTTTCGCAAGCTGTCAACATCATTTATTATTCCATTGTTTGAAAAAGTTGTTGTATTATATAAAGCCTGTGTAACAGTCATGGTGCCTGAGTTTGTTACAGTTCCGCCTGATGAATAAAAACGGGCTACTTCAAAAGCTCCTTCATTAGTAAAAGAACCACCACCTATTGCGAAATCTACTAAGTCACCAAATTTTATTAATGAAGCACCGGCATTGATATTTACCGAACCATATGTATATCCAAAGTTAGTGTTAAGTATGACATTATGATTTACTTCAATGATATATCCTGGTGCGGGAACACAGTTACAATCCCATGTTGCCGGGCTTAGCCAGGCGCCGGGTGCTACTGATGATATGGTTTGCTTTTGTCCGAATAATGTTAATGATATGCTTGACGATATAAATAACGTAAGTAAAAGTTTTTTCATAGTTCTAGTTGTTAAGGATATTTAGTTTGATTGTTTTCTGGAAATTATTTGAATAAATGCTTACTAAGTAAACGCCTGATGGTAGTGAGTGATTTGAGTTTATGTTAAATTTATTCAGGCCTTCTATACATTGAATGCTGTTAATGTCTTCAATCGTTTGTCCCAAGCAATTTGTGATTTTTATTTGAATTGTCTGATTTTTTTCTGAAGTAAAAACCACAAAAGCATCATTGTTAGTAGGGTTGGGGTATAATGAAATATTTTCTAAAGGATTTTTATTTTCAATTATTGAAACAAATAATGTTACTGTATAATTTGCTGAGAACTCTGAAGTGTTCATTAATTCGTCAGTTGCTGTTGATGATAATAATTCACCATTGATGATTCCAGTAACAGTATCACAGAAGTAGCCTGTGTTATCAGGTGTTACAGAGCCTAAATAAAATTTCCCGTCTCCATGTGAAAAAAAGTTTGCCGAAGCTTTGAATAATTCAACAGTACATAATTCAGGATGATGAGTATCAAGAGTACCTTTAACAATCGTATAGTTCATGTTGCTGTTATATTCTGCTGAAGTTATAACAGGATAATTCATCAAATCATTTGGGCCGGAATCATTATCACCTGCATCATTCCCATTTGATAAAGGCGGGAAGAGTTCTATTCCCATTCCTATATTATTCCACATTGAGTTTCCTGAAATTTTATTGTATTTTGAATTTGCATCTGCAATCACCACACCACCGGAATCGTTGAATGCAATTATGTTTCCGAAATTCACTTCACCAATGATATTATATTTTGGTCCGTATGCAATTGCTATTCCTGCGGAACCGTTGCCCAAATCGGATGTTCCGTTAGTTGCTGTTCCGATCTTATTTGAAATAACAATATTGCTGTCGGCATTTTCATAAATTGCTATTCCCATTCTTTTGTTTCCGGAAATGACATTATTGCTAAACAAGTTATGTTTCGGATTTGTTGCAATGCCTATGCCTATTGAATTTCCAAGTCTTAGTGTGCCGGTAATATCAGTGCCGATATAATTCCCGATAATCTGGTTTGAGTCGGTTTTCTGGTCGGCCATTTCAATTCCATCATACCTGTTTCCTGAAATTATATTTTTATCCGAAGCATTAAATCCGCCGATAATATTGTAACGTGCCCCACCGGCTATAATCAGTCCAATATCATTTGGAACAGTATCGGTGCCTGTTGCATTTGTACCAATGAAATTTCCTTTGAGTTCATTGTAGTTAGTGCCATGCGTTACAATAAAAATTCCATAACTCATATTTCCTGACAAAACATTTTTTTCAATTGAATTATGATTTGATGAAGCATCAATGCAAATGCCTGTAGCATTAGGTAATGAAGCATTTCCCGTTGCAGTTGTTCCGATATAATTTCCAATAAGAGGATTACAAGAACAATTGCCGTAATAGATAAATCCATAAACACGATTGCCGGAGATAATATTTCTTTCACCACTTGTATAGCCGCCAATAGTATTATATTTTGCGGTAACGTTCACTTCAATACCATTCCCCTGAACGAGTGAGTCACCAATTTTCAGTCCACCATTACCGCTTGCATCAGGGCCAATATAATTTGCGGAAATTTTGTTGCTGTCGGAAGATTCAATGTAAATGCCTATTTCAGTGTTTCCTGAAATAACATTTCTTTCGTTTGCAGTTAACCCGCCAATAGTATTATTGTTTGATTGGCTTTGAAAAAGAACTCCGGTATAATTACTGAGTATCTGCAATCCGCTAAAATCAGTGCCAATATAATTTCCTTTTATTTCATTATGCCTGCAAGTGTTGTTAAATGTTATTCCTGTATTTGTGTTCCCTGAAAGTATATTTCTTTCTGTAATTGTTGAACCGCCTATGATGTTATAATTTGCTTCGTTAAGCATAATGCCGTCACCATTGGGAATGGCAAGCGTTCCCGTAGCATTACTACCGATATAATTTGATGTAATGGTATTATTATTTGATTTATCGAATATTATTCCAGCAAGTGTGTTTCCTGAAATTATATTTTTAGAAATAATATTTGATTTTGTATTTACATCCATTGCAATACCAATAGTATTAGAATTGGCAGCGTTTCCGCTGTAATCGGTGCCGATATAGTTTTCTGTGATTGAATTTCCTGAGCTTGTTCCTCCATATCCTGTTATTATAATTGCATTGTTGAAACGCCCTAATGCAAAGCCTTTGATTACCGAATTGCTCGAAACAACACAAAATGCAAAATCAAGAAGATTTTTTCCATCAATATATATTTCGGGACCGGATGTATTTGTGTTTCCCTGGCTTTGTGTTTGAGTTGTTGCATCAATAACGGTAGTTTTAATAATGTATGGCAAAGTGCTGTCGGGACTGATGGTCCACACACCTGTTGAAGCATTATAGTTTGCATCACTTTTGGGAATGTTGAATTTTATTGAATCTGCTCCCGAACTGTATATCCATTGATTGATTGCCCAGCGCAAACTTCCGTTGCCGCTATCATTAGTGGTTGTTACTGTATACACATTACTTTTAATAAGTAAAGGGAAAAATATTAAAGCGAAAAAGAAGTAAATTTTTTTCATAAATCTTATATATACAAATTTAGCAAAATTTCTGAAGCCAAATTAATACAAGAAGATTCGTGAAGTTAACGGTATTATTGCCTGATTTTGTTTTTTATAAGCAGGTATTTTTACCTGTTTTTATAATTAATAGTTCTGTAATTATATTATGTGTGGACTAAAGTACTTTATAAATGAGGGTTTCAAAATGAGGTTGTTTAAAAAGTAATACCAATTGTTAATTTAAAATAGTCCAAAGGAAATTTTAAATTTTACAATGGTTATGCCGATGACATAGATGTTATAGTACAATTTATTGGACTATTACATCTATGTCATCGGTATAATTTAACCGCAAAGTCCACGAAGAATAAAGCAAAGTTCGCAAGGAAAATTATTTGCTATACAATACTTTGCGTTCATAGCGGATATCTTAGCGCTCTTAGCGGTTCAAGATTTTTGACTTTTAAAACAACTTCATTAAAACTCAATGATATTGGGCTTTAGACCAAAATTTACTAAAAGTTTACCGAACTATTGAAAATAAAAAATTATAATAAATCAGTTTTAGCAATTATCTTTGCCCTGATAATATTTTATGAGCGGTTATACAATCATCACCGAATATCCTTTATGGTTTCTTATTCTCTGTGTTATACTTGGGGCAGGGTTATCAACCTTGTTATATTTCAGGAATAAAAAATATGTTTTTACTTCTAAAATAAAAAAAATATTATTTGTACTTCGTTTTTTAGCAATAACAATAATTGCTTTTCTTCTATTGTCACCATTAGTAGAAACAATATCACGAAATGTTGAGAAACCAATTATCATTATAGCGCAGGATAATTCCAGATCAATTATTATAAATAAGGATTCTGCTTTTTATAAAAATTCGTATCCTGAAAAAATGAAAAGTTTTATTGATAAGGTCAGCGATAAATTTGAGATAAAGACATATAACTTTGGCGAAAAATTTAGCGACAGCCTTTCGTTCTCATATAAAGATAAAACTACAGATATTTCTTCATTGTTTGATGAATTGCAAACACGATATACCAATCGTAATGTGGGTGCGCTGATTCTGGCTACCGACGGGCTATATAATAAAGGTAAAAATCCATTGTATGCTTCGGGTTTTGCATCGTTCCCTATATACACTGTTGCATTAGGCGATACAATGATCTATAAAGACCTTATTATTACAAAAGTTAATTCAAATAAAGTTGCTTACCTGGGGAATAAATTTCCTGTTGAGATAATAATTACAGCTAATAAATGTAAGGGAAGTTCAACTAAGTTAAGTGTTACAAAGGGAAATGAAACAGTTTTTGAAAAATCACTCGATATTAATTCCGAATCATTTATTCAAACGATAAACCTTGAGATTGAAGCAAAATATAGTGGGTTACAACACTATCATGTTTCAATTTCAGCATTGAAAGATGAAATAACTACAGCTAATAATTTCCAGGATTTTTATGTTGATGTGCTTGATCAGAAACAAAAAATTTTAATTCTTGCCAATTCACCAAGCCCCGATGTTGCAGCTATTAAAGAGTCGCTCGAAAAAAATAATAATTATGAAGTTGATTTTTATCTTGCCGATAATTTTACAAAAAGTATAAAAGGGTATAACCTTGTTGTTCTTCATCAATTGCCTTCAGCAAAAAATAATATTACCAATATTACCGATGCAATAAAAAAAGAAAACCTTCCGTCAATTTATATATTAGGTTCACAGAATAATTATACAGCGTTTAATGGATTAAAGACAGGATTAAATATTATTGTCAATACAAAAACTTCGCAAAATGAAGCCATGCCGGTTATTAATAATGAATTTCCTTTATTTTTAATAAGCGATGAATTGAAACGTTTTACTGACGATATGCCACCATTGTATTCACCATTTGGTACATATAATGTTTCAAACACATCAAATATATTGTTCTATCAGAAGATTGGGGCGGTATCTACAAAGCAGCCTTTAATTTTGTTTAATGAATTGAATGGACTTAAAACATGCGTAATTGCAGGCGAAGGAATATGGAAATGGAAAATATTCGATTATGCAAAAAATCAGAATCATGAAATTTTCAACGGGCTGATTAGTAAAATTGTCCAATACCTTGCTGTTACCGAAAATAAAAGCCTTTTCAAGATTACATGCAATCATAAATTTTATGAAAACGAAAATGTAGAATTTGATGCGGAAGTTTATAATGAAAGCTATGAATTGATTAATGAACCCGAGGTAAGTTTGACGATATATGATAGCTTAAATAAAAAATATCCATTTACTTTTTCTAAAACATCAAATGCTTATAGCCTAAATGCCGGCTTATTTCCAGTGGGAGCTTATCGCTATGAAGCTAATGTAAAAATAGGAGATAAGATTCTTACTCAAAAAGGTGTATTTAACGTGATAGCCATTAACATCGAGTCGTTACATACCATTGCTGACCATAAGACCTTATACAGTATTGCCGAAAAACATGGAGGTAAATTATATTACCCGAATCAACTGGACGACCTTTTGAAAGCGCTTGAAAAAAGAGATGATATCAAATCGGTTTCATTCACACAGAAACGCTTGAGCGATCTTCTGAATTTATTCTGGGTTTTTATAATTATACTTGGACTTATTTCTGCCGAATGGTTTATTCGTAAGTGGAGCGGAAATTATTAATCTTGTTACTTAATATGAACAGCAAGCCAGATACACTGCGGAACCGTTGATGTGTATGTAACCCGGTGTTTGCAATGAGCCGGAATTAAAATATAATCACCTTCTCGTAATTGCACTTTATTATTTTCTTTTTCAAATAATATCTCAGCTTCACCTTTCAATAAAATAACCCATTCATCATCTTGCTGGTCGTACCATGTGTTTTCAGGGGTTGTATGTCCGGCAGAAACAATGCTTTCTATTTTTAAATTTTTATTTTCAAGAAGAGTATCAAATAATTCTTCTTTACCAGCAATATTATTTTTTTTGAAAAGGTTACCTGGTTCCATTGGAAAATAAAAAGGAGGATTTTGTATGAGTATGCTTTAAGAATAATCGTCAACGATTCCTTTTCCCTGACGTATGATATCGAATTCTTCTTTAGTACAATCAATAACAGTAGAAGGTTCTATGCCTCCAAAACCGCCGTCGATAACAATATCTACAATATCACGATAACGTTCATAGATAAGTTCCGGGTCGGTGGTGTATTGGAGTAAATCATCATTATCTTTTATTGAAGTGCTCATGATAGGGTTTCCCAGCCGGTTTACAATTTCACGGGCAATACTGTTGTCGGGTATACGTATACCTACGGTTTTTTTCTTGCTTTCAAAAAGTTTAGGAACATTATTATTTGCATTCAGAATGTATGTAAATGGTCCGGGTAATGTTCTTTTCATTAATTTGAAAACATCATTGCTGATTTGTTTTGTAAAATCAGATAAGTGACTTAAATCGTAACAAATAAAAGAGAAATTAGCTTTTTCAGGTCGTATACCTTTTATCTGTGCAATGCGTTCTACTGCTTTATGCTGGAAAATATCACAGCCCATACCATAAACTGTATCGGTGGGGTAAATAATAATACCGCCATTTTTCAGGCATTCAACAATTTGCCCGATATGGCGTGGATTAGGGTTTTCGGGATATAATTTAATTAACATAACATTGATTCCAGCTGCAAATGTATTAGTTTTTTATTATTTATATTCAATAATAAATTATTTTCTGTTTCTGAATTTGTCATCTATTATTGCTGAAGGAAGGAGTTGGAATTTTTTCCCTAAAAAAGAAGGGGTAAGCAACTTATATCGCACCGCTCAACCATTTTACCCTTGCTTCCTTCCGAACCTGGGGGAGTTCAACAGGAGCTGGTCGTATAAGACTTACCCCGCGACAAAATTATAAAAAGAAATGATATGTATAAAAAATATTTATAAATTTCTGAAATTACTATTAATTATTACATTTGCATATCAAACATTATTAACATGGAACCGTCAACAGAAACCAAAAAAATCAGCGTTGCCAGAAATGCTTTAAACTATGGCTTTTTGCTTGGTATTACCTTAATTATTTTATCACTGCTTTTTTATATATTGAATGTCGATTATCAAAGCGTTGCCCAATATATTAGTATTGTAATAATGATAGTTGGAATGATTATAGGCATTTTAGCCTACAGAAAAAACAATAATGGATTTATTACCTATGGACAATCTCTGGGTAACGGAGTGCTTATTGGATTATTTTCAGCAATTCTCGTTTCAATATATACGATCATCTTTTTTACATTGATTGATCCCGGAATGATAGATGTGATTCTTAGGCAGGCTGAAGAAAAAATGATTGAAAAAAATCCCAACATGACCGATGAACAAATTGAGATGGCGATGAGTTATTCCCGGAAATTCATGACACCTCTGTCGATGGCAATATGGGGTACGATTATGAGTACAGTATACGCATTTGTTGCTTCCTTAATCATTTCAATATTTACCCGTAAAGTGGATAATTCATTCGAAGCTAATTTCAGATAAAAATTACATGGATATTTCAATTGTTATTCCCTTATTAAATGAAGATGAATCCTTACCTGAACTTTCAGCATGGATTGAAAAGGTTATGAATGAAAATAGATTCTCGTATGAAATTATTTTCGTTGATGATGGAAGTACTGACCGTTCGTGGGAGATAATAGAACACCTTTCTGAAAAAAATAAAAATATCAAAGGAATAAAATTCCGTCGTAATTATGGAAAATCAGCAGCATTGAATTGTGGATTCCTGGATGCACAGGGCGATGTTGTAATTACTATGGATGCCGACATGCAGGATTCGCCTGATGAAATTCCTGAATTATATAAAATGATAAAGGAAAAAGGTTTTCATCTTGTTTCAGGATGGAAACAAAAACGCTACGATCCTATTACGAAAACCCTTCCCACCAAGTTATTCAATTGGGCTGCCCGTAAAATGAGTAAAATAAAACTACATGATTTCAATTGCGGGTTGAAAGCATACCGGAACGATGTTGTGAAAAATATAGAAGTGTATGGCGAAATGCATCGCTATATTCCTGTAATAGCAAAATGGTCGGGTTTTTCAAAGATTGGCGAAAAAGTTGTTCAACACCGTAAACGTCAATACGGAAAAACAAAGTTCGGGATGAGCCGGTTTATCAATGGTTTTCTTGATTTGATATCTTTATCTTTTGTTGGAAAATTTGGGAAAAAACCGATGCACTTTTTTGGTTTATGGGGAACATTCCTTTTCTTTATAGGATTTGTAATTGCAACATACCTTGTTTATGCAAAGTTTGCAATGGATTCCTATAAAATGACTGAAAGACCATTGTTCTACCTGGGTTTATTATGTATGATTATTGGTGCGCAAATGTTCCTTACCGGTTTTATTGCTGAAATGATTTCAAGGAATTCATTGGATAGGAATAATTATATTATCGAGAAAAAAATAAGTTTATAGAAAATTAAACAGATGAAATATAATTTATATTTATTCCTGATTTTTGGAATTCTTATTTTTTTATTTTCTTGTTCGGGTACTCCTGATAAAAGCAAGGCCACTATTGCTGAAGTGAAAAATATTAAGGATACTTTTAAAAATAATGACGATTTTTTTAAAGAAAAAATTATTGGTACATGGTCGGCATTTGAAACCGTAAGAGGTGAAACGATTTCATTTGACAGCGATGGAAAATTTAAAGGATATGATGGACGTACCAGGTATGAAGGAACATGGGAAATTAAAGAGCATAAAATAAATTTATCTACAAACGGCTTATTTTACCTTGACATAAAAGACGACACGCTATATCTTGATTCTACAAAGTATATGCGTCAGCCGCCGGCATTGTCAGATAAGAATAAATAATATTTATTCTGAACTTTGAACTGAAAAAGTAGTTTAATTATGATTATATCAAGATTGATATTAAAGAATTGGAAAAATTTTAAAGATGTAGATATTGAGCTAAAAGAAAGGGTTTTTCTAATAGGGGCGAATGCTTCAGGTAAATCTAATCTGTTGGATGTTTTTCGATTTTTAAGAGATATTGCAAAACCTGGAGGTGGATTACAAAAAGCAGTAACTGATAGAGGTGGGATTTCTAAAATTCGCTCTCTGGCAGCAAGAAGACATCCAGATGTAGAAATTGAAGTTCATATTTCTGATTTTGGTTCAGAAGAAATTATTTGGAAATATGCTATTGGAATTAAACAGGAAGCAAGAGGTTATAGACTTCCTTATTTATCTTATGAAAAAGTTTGGGATGGAAATAAATTAATAATAAATCGTCCAGAAGATGATGATAAAAAAGATAAAGTTAGATTAACACAAACTTATCTTGAACAAATTAATACTAATAAAGATTTCAGGGAGATTTCAAGATTTTTTGAAAATGCACTTTATCTACATTTAGTGCCTCAATTATTAAAATATCCTTCTGCTTTTACAGGGCAAGATTTACCAGGTGATCCTTTTGGAAAAGGATTTTTGGAACGTGTTGCAAAAACAAATGAAAAAACTCGTAAAGCATGGTTAAATAAAATTGAACATGCTCTTAAGATAGCTGTCCCACAATTGACGAATCTTGAATATACAACAGAAAGAGGTTATCCTCATCTTGAAGTTACATATTCACATTGGAGACCTGGTGCAGGAAGGCAAAGAGAAGAACAGTTTAGTGATGGAACACTTAGATTAATCGGTCTTCTATGGTTATTACAGGAAGGTGATTCTTTATTATTACTTGAAGAACCTGAACTTTCGTTAAATGGAGCAATAGTTTCAAAATTAGCACCGTTAATATATAAACTTCAAAAACAAAGAAAAAGACAAGTATTAATTTCTACTCACAGTTCAGATTTATTAAATGACAGAGGTATTTCTTTAAAAGAAATTGCAGTATTGGAACCTGCATCGGAAGGTACTAAAATAACAATTGCTTCAAATATTAAAGATGTAAAAAAAATGCTTGATACAGGAATGAGTCCTGCATCAGCAATATTACCCCGAGTGAAACCAAAAGATATTAATCAACTATCTCTTGAAATATAAAATGAATCCTATTCCTCTGAACCTTGTATTTGAAGACCAAATCAGCGAATTTGTAATGAGAAAACTTGCAGCTATTTGTGATGACAAATTCTTTATTTCTTATTCATATTACGAAGAAGGATTTGGGTATATAAAAAAAAATATAGATGGTTTTAATGAAGCATCGAAAGGTTGTGCTTTTTTTGTTCTCACAGATTTGGACAAAACCGATTGTGCTCCAACTTTAATTAAAAATTGGTTGAATAAAAAGGTTCACAATAATTTAATTTTTAGAGTTGCTGTCAGAGAAGTTGAAGCATGGTTGTTGGCAGATATAGAAGGATTCTCGGAATATACAGGAATATCAATTGCTAATTTTTATGATAATCCTGAAAAGATTGATGATCCAAAGATTGAACTTTTTAGATTGATAAAAAAATGTCGAAAAAGAGAAATTAGAGAAGATATATTACCAAAAGATGAATATGCGAAAATAGGTCCTAATTATAATGAGAGATTAGGTGAATTTGTTTTTAAGTATTGGAATGTTGAAAGGGCGGCAAAGCGTTCAATTAGTTTAAAAAAAGCACTTTCTCACCTTTCAAGATTTGATTATATTTAAAACAAAAGATATTATTAATGAGTACAAAAAAAATAGTTATCATTGGCTCGGCTTATCCCTTACGCGGTGGAGGTCTTGCAACATATAATGAACGACTTGCCCTTGAATATATACGAAATGGTTGTGATGTTACTATATATACATTTTCATTACAATATCCCTCTTTTCTTTTTCCAGGTAAAACACAGTATTCAGAAGGTCCCGCGCCAAAAGATTTAAATATTAAAATTACTGTCAATTCCATAAATCCACTTACCTGGCTGAAAACAGGCAAAGAAATTCGCAAACTAAAACCGGATATTGTTATAATAAAATTCTGGATTCCTTTTATGGGTCCATGTTTGGGAAAGATTGCGCGCATCATTAAAAAAAATAATCATACAAAAATAGTTTCTATTATTGATAATATAATTCCTCATGAAAAAAGATCTGGCGACAGGATGCTTGCGAATTATTTTGTTAAGGCAATTGATGGTTTTGTAGTTATGTCGAAATCAGTTCTGAATGATTTGGAAACATTTGATAAGAGCAAACCTAAAGTTTTTTGTTTGCATCCACTGTATGATAATTATGGAGAAATAATTCCTAAAGAAATTGCAAAACAAAAACTAGGGTTGAATAATTCATTAAAATATTTATTATTCTTTGGATTTATCAGGGATTACAAAGGCCTCGACCTTTTGCTCGAAGCATTTTCGAAATGTATTGAAAAAGATAAAACTTTAAGACTAATTGTAGCCGGCGAATTTTATACCGATTCAAAACCCTATTTAGAAATTATAAAAAAGCATAAACTGGAAGAATATGTTTTAATGCATACTGATTTTATTCCCGATGAAAAAGTAGCAGAATATTTTTGTGCATCAGATATTGTAGTTCAGCCATACAAAGATGCAACACAAAGCGGCGTTACACAAATTGCATATCATTTTAATAAACCAATGATAGTAACTGATGTGGGTGGACTTGCAGAAATAATCCCTGATGAAAAAGTTGGCTATGTTGTAAAACCTGTGATTTCTGAAATTACTGATGCAATCCTGAAATTTTATCAACAAAATAAAGAGAATGATTTTTCGGCAAATGCCAGAATTGAAAAAGAAAAATATTCCTGGAATAATATGCTTAAAGCGATTGAACAAATTTAAAATTCTTTACTATGAAAAAAGTATTTTTAGTTTTATTTGTATTGATATCTTCAACAGTGATTAGTCAAAACACAAACACTGACTCTGTAAAAGTAAAATTACCGAAACCTTCATTAAAAGGCAGTATGTCGGTTGAAGAAGCTTTATCGGTTAGGCGTTCAATAAGAGTATATAAAGACACATCACTCACGTTAAAAGAAGTTTCCCAAATACTTTGGGCTGCATATGGAATAACGGATACCATACGACGAAATGGTATCGGCTTGCATACAGCGCCATCGGCAATGGCATTGTATCCCTTATCAATTTATATTGTTGCAGGAAATATTTTGGATTTGCCATCAGGAATATATCGTTATCACCCGAAAGGGCATTACCTGTCGTTAATAAAATCCGGTGATTACAGAACCGATTTATACGAGGCATCAAATAACCAGTATATGATAAAATCAGCGCCATTCAATATTGTTTATTCTGCTGATACTTCATTGGTGAATAACAGATACGGTAAAAATACAGGTATAATTATGGCCAGCATGGACCTTGGTCATTCCGCTGAAAATGTTTATTTACAAGCAACAGCTTTGGATTTGGGAACTTGTGCTGTAGGCGGATTAAAGCCCGAAAAAGTTGCTGCAATATTTAATATGACGGAGAATGAGAAAGCTGTTTATATTATGCCTGTTGGCAGATATTAATTTATAATGATAAATAAATTTTAATAATATTTCTTATGATAAAAAATATTCACTTTGCATTTGGAAAAATAATATTTTTCTTTTGCCTGGTTTTTTATCGCAAATGCTGCTGTTAGTCAGGATTCTTCGTTAGTAAGCAAAACTAACGATACCGTAAGCATAAATTTACCAAAACCTTTAACAACTTGCGGAATGTCGCTGGTTGAATCATTATGGAAAAGGCGTTCAATAAGGGTATATAAAGATACCTGTCTTTCACTTAATGAAGTTTCTATGTTGTTGTGGGCGGCATATGGCGTTTCTGATTCTGTTAAATGGGGCGGTATAGGTCTGCATACAGCGCCATCAGCAGGTGCGCTGTATCCTTTAGAAGTATATTTAGTCGCAGGAAATATTACAGGTTTACCTTCAGGTATATATAGATACCATCCATTAGGTCATTATCTAACGCTTATTAAATCGGGGGATTATAGGGTTGAATTATATGAAGCATCATTATATCAGGGAATGATAAAAAATGCATCTGCAAGTATTGTGTATTCTGCGGTTTTTGCAAGAACTACCGGTAAATACGGTAAAAGAGGGAGAGAGCGTTATGTGTGTATGGACCTGGGGCATTCCGGCGAAAATGTGTATTTGCAGGCTACTGCTATGGGTATAGGCACTTGTGCTATTGGCGCATTTGATGATAGCAAGATTTCAAAGATTATGCAAATGCCAAAAGTTGAAGAACCTCTTTACATAATGCCATTGGGCAAATTGAAGGATGAATAATTTTAGAGCGAGCATTTCAACTTAAATTATCTGATTTATTTTTTTATTCCTTTTTACTTTTCTTTATCATCACTGCACCAATGATACAGAATAATAATCCTGCAATAGTACTAAACTTATTATAATTGGTAATTGACAAATAGAAATAAGCATTCCATATCAGCATAAGCAATCCAATCCAATCCAATCATTCCGAATATATAACCTGTGGTTTTTATATGATATATTTGGATGTACTTCAAGTTTATTTCAAAAATATATAAAAATAAATTATCCAAATAGTAAAAGATTTTATAATTTTTATTTTCTTCGAAATCAATTTCAAATATATGAATATTATAAAATTTTTTATCGAAAATATTTTACTTACAAAACAAAATAATTGCGTCATTAGCTTTTATATTGCCTAATTCAGAGGCTTTGCTAAAATCGTTGCATGCGTCTGCGGTATCCTTCATTGCCAGCTTTAAGATAGCACGATTATAAAATGCCATATCATTTTTAGGATTGCCTTCAATGGCTTTGTTATAATCTTTCAGCGATGCATCATAATCGTTTAAAAGATATTCAATTTTTGCTTTATTCACAATATATTCCGAAGCGAATTTTGGATCCGCTTCAATAGCTTTGGTTACACTTATCAAAGCATTTGGAAAATCATTCAGGTTGAATTGAGAAAAGCTCATTTCGTTATACACAAATGCAATATTTTCAATTTTGTTTTCTATCGCTTTCTTGTAATCGTCAATAGAAGCGGCATAATCCATCTGTTTTTGTTTTGCATGTGCACGGTTATAATATGCCAGTGCGTATTTATTGTCGATATTAATAGCTTCGGTATACCCGTCAATAGCCAGTTTCAGTGAGTCCATTTTGAAATAACATTTTGCGCGGCTGTTGTATGCAGTAGCATATTTATAATTATGGTTTATCGCTTCATTATAATCCGATAAAGCTCCCTGAATGTCGTCGACATTAAATTTGCTGTTTCCTCTTGCCCAGTAACAATGACCAACATCGGGATTCTTAGCAATCACATCATCAAAAATAGTAATGTCGTTTTTCCAAACTGTATTTCTTTCGAAAGTAAGCACAGAAAAAAGAAGTGCAATACCTGCGAAAATAAACACAATATAGTTCTTCATTTTCTTGCTGTAGTTGCCGAATTTGTTGTCGGTGTAATCGCAATAAAGTTTTCCGGTAATAAAAAACAGCCCGATATATGGAATGTATGAATATCGTTCGGCTACAATAGCAAAGCCTACAGGAATGAATTGTAATACAAGAATAATGGTTATCAAAAAGAAAAGAAAACCAAAAATAAGTTCTTTGCGTACATTCTTAAATTTATAAATCAGGAAAACGATCAGCGCAATGCCAAGAGGGGCAAGGTAATAGAGCAGAGGTAAGGCTCCACCGGTTTTTAAAGGGTAATAATGAATTACAGAAAGCGAAAACGGAGCAATGGCTTTAACAATATAAAACATTACAGCATAGCTTACCAAAAATATTTTATCAAAGAATGAAAAGTCGAAATTAAAATCGGTTAGCGCGGAAGTAGCGCCAGCCGAGCTTTGCGATAATATGGATACAATGCCAAATATTAACGAAAGAAGGAAATAAGGGATTTTTTCCAAATACGTTTTTAAAATATATTTGCGCTTCATGTAAAAATCAAAAAGCACTATGAGTGGCGCAAGGCATACTGCTGCAGACTTCGACATAAGTGAAAATAAAAATAAAATTAAAGAATAAATAAGGTATTTGTATTTTGTATCGTCATAAATGTATTTCAAATAAGCGATTAGTGAACCTAAAAAGAAAAATGTATAAAGTACATCCTTGCGTTCCGAAATCCATGAAACCGATTCTACATGCATAGGATGAATACCGAAAAACAAAGCTACAATAACAGCAATCTCGATTCTTTTTGTTAGAAGATGGGTTAACCAAAATACCAGCAGTACATTTAATACATGAATCAATAAATTGAAAAAATGAAAATGAAATGCTCCGCTGCCAAATAAATTTGTTTCAATTGCTAATGATAATACTGTTAGCGGATGATAAATACCGGCAACATAACTTGAAAAGATAGTTCCGATATCATTTGCTGTTAATGCTTTAGCGTTGTCGGCGCTGGTTGTGTAAATAATATCATCGAAATTATATACAAAACTATTTTTCAGTGAATTTGAAAAAACAATAATTGTTAGCAAGGCAATAAGCATAGCATAAATAATAACTTTTTTATCCTTGTTATTATTTATTGTTTTATTCTTTGTAGCAGCAACCTGTTTCTTTCCTTTGGTATTCTTTGCTTTTGCCATTTTTTAAAAATGAAATTAGAAACAAATATAATATTTTCTCTGTGAAACTCTTATACCTGAATAAACTCAGTGCTTCATTTTTTTATGGTACCTGTCAGTGAATACCCGTTTGATCAGCGTTTACCCGCGTCGTTTATTACAGTTTTATGTTGATGGGTTATAGCAACTGGTTAAGTTATTTGTTATGAGTTAAAAGTTTTTTTACGATCGACTTTTGACTTTCAACAAGACTAACAGCTACAACTTACAACAGTTATAAAAAATAAAAGTCCCTGAATAATCAGAGACTTTCTTTATGTTTTATGTTGATAGGTTATAGCAACTGGTTAAGTTTAAAGTTTTAGGTTTAAAGTTTTTTTTTACAAACGACTTTTGACATCCAACCAGACCAGCAGCCACAAACCTACAACTTTCAATTAATCCAAAAGATGCACCACCAGTCCGCTTCTCAGCTTTGGCTCAAACCAGGTAGTTTTTGGAGGCATGATGTTTCCTGTATCAGCAATTGTAATTAATTGTTTCATTGAAACAGGATAAAGCGCAAAAGCAACTTTCATCTCGCCACTGTCCACACGTTTTTTTAATTCACCAAGTCCACGTATACCGCCAACAAAATCAATTCTTTTATCGGTTCTTAAATCTTTAATCCCAAGAATTTGATCCAGTATAAGATTGGAAAGTATGGTAACATCAAGCACACCGATAGGGTCGTTATCATTGTATGTTCCGGGTTTTGCATTTAAAGCATACCACTTGCCATCCAAATACATTCCGAACTCGTGCAGTTTTACGGGTTTAAATATTTCATGACCTTTTTCGGTAACAGAAAATTTCTCTTTTAATTTTTCCACAAGTTGAGCAGGAGTAAGTCCATTTAGATCTTTTACTACGCGGTTATAATCAATGATGTTTAATTGATTATCTGGGAATATAACAGCGAGAAAATAATTATATTCTTCTTTTCCTGTATGGTTCGGGTTTTTCTGTTTTTTTTCATTTCCTACTAAAGCGGCAGCAGCAGTGCGGTGATGACCATCGGCTACATATAAGTAAGGAACTTTTTTAGCAAAAAGCTCAGTTATTTTTTTAATAGTGGCATCATCATCTATTAGCCAGAATTCATGGCCGAATCCATCATCTGTAACAAAATCATAGATTGCCGGTGTCTTTGTAATTTTATTTACAATATCATCAATCTCCGCAACAGCAGGGTAGGAGAAGAAAACAGGTTCAATATTAGCATTGTTGTTTCTCACATGTTTCATGCGATCTTCTTCCTTGTCCTTGCGGGTAAGTTCGTGTTTCTTGATAATGCCATTCATGTAGTCATCAACATTGGCGCAGGCAACAAGACCATATTGTGTGCGACCTATCATTGTCTGAGCATACACGTAATACATTTCTTTTTTTTCAGGAACAAGCCATCCGTTCTTTTGCCACTTTTTAAAATTCTCAACAGCTTTGTCATATACTGCTTGTGTGTGTTCATCTGTTCCCGGGGCAAAATCTATTTCCGGTTTTGTAATATGTAACAGCGATTTTTCTGTTGCTTCTGCTCTTGCTTCAGCTGAATTAAGAACATCATAAGGACGAGATGCAACTTCTTTTACAATTTCTTTCGGCGGACGTAGTCCTTTGAATGGTTTTATTATTGACATATTTTATAGTTAAAAAGTTAATAAGTAGATAAGTTAGCAAGATAAAAGAATCCGCCGCAGCATGAGCATTGGCGGATATTTTAATTTTAATAATTTGAACGTTGAACTTTAAACATTGAACTTTTTTATTTGTTTACCTGGAAAGTTTTGTCGCCTTTCTTTATGAAGTTCACAATTTGATTTGCTGCTGCAAGTCCGGCATTGATATTGGCTTCCGAAGTTTCAGCTCCCTGTTTTTTGGGAGTGCTGTAATAACGGTTTTCATATTTCAACAAATCGGCATGGCATTCAGGAGCAATATCAGAAATATATTTGAAGTCAGGTCTTTCTTCCAGCATTTTTTTCAAACATCCTTCATCCATAACTTCTTTACGTGCAGTATTCACAATAGTTCCGCCTTTAGGCATTTTCGACATCAAATCAAAATTGATTGATTTTTTTGTTTTGTCGTTTGCCGGAATATGTAAAGAAACATAATGGCATGTAGAATAAAGTTCTTCAATATTCTTTACAACCTTTACTCCGTCTTTTGTAATATTGGCTTCAGGAACAAACGGGTCGAAAGCATATACTTCCATACCAAATCCTTTTGCAATGTTGGCAAGCATTTTAGGAACATGACCATAAGCATGCAATCCTAATTTCTTTCCTTTAAGTTCAGAGCCTGAGCCACCTTTAAATTGTGCACGTGCCATGAAAACCATCATGCCTGCTGCAAGTTCAGCAACTGCATTTGAATTTTGTCCGGGAGTATTCATTGCAACAATGCCTTTGGCAGTAGCAGCAGCCAAATCAATATTATCATAACCCGCACCGGCGCGAACAATGATTTTTAAATTTTTACCTGCTTCAATAACTTCTTTAGTGGCTTTGTCGCTTCTGATAATCATTGCGTCTGGATTAACATCTTGAAGAAAACTAATTAATTCATATGATTCTTTAGGTTCTGAAAACCAAGTTTCAAAACCAGCTTTATCAAAAATTTCTTTTATACCATCTTGTGCTATTTTAGCAAAAGGTTTTTCGGTTGCTATTAAAACTTTTGTCATTTTTTTTATTTTTATAATTTATAATTTCACGCAAAGTTGTTATGAATGCCAAGTTAAAACGAAATTCAAATATTCAACATTCAAAATTGAACTTTGGTTATTGACTATGCTTTTTGTTTTTCAAATTCTTTCATGCAGTCAACTAATGCCTGAACGCTTTCAATTGGTAATGCATTGTATGTAGATGCCCTGAAACCGCCAACCGAACGATGTCCTTTAATTCCAACCATTCCGTTTGCTTTTGCAAAATTCATGAATTCATCTTCCAATTTAGCATAATCGGGTTTCATAACAAAGCAAATATTCATCAATGAGCGTGAATCTTTTTCAACAGTACCAACAAATATTTTGCTGCTATCAATAGCGTTATATAAAAGGTTTGCTTTTTTCTTATTCATTTCTTCCATCACTTTCACACCACCAATTGATTTTAACCAACGCAGTGTTTCCATGATAGTGTATATAGGAAGACATGGAGGAGTATTGTACATTGAACCTTCTGCTATGTGTGTTCTGTAATCGAGCATTGAAGGGATTTTGCGGCTAACCTTACCAAGTACATCCTCGCGAACGACAACAAATGTAGCACCTGCAGGTCCTAAGTTTTTCTGGGCGCCACCGTAAATCATTGCATATTTCTTTACATCAACCGGACGACTGAAAATATCAGATGACATATCAGCAATCAAAGGAACAGGACTGTCCATGTCATACCTGATTTCAGAACCGTAAATAGTGTTATTGGTAGTGATGTGCATGTAGTCAACATCTTTGGGTATTTCCCATCCTTTTGGAATGTAAGTAAAATTCTTATCAGATGAAGAAGCTACAATATTAACTTCGCCAAAAAGTTTTGCTTCTTTAATGGCTTTCTTAGCCCACACACCTGTTTCAAGATATGCAGCTTTCTTTTCCAGGAAATTAAAAGGAACCATACAGAATTGCATGCTGGCACCACCGCCAAGGAATAATACATGGTATCCTTCGGGAACTCCAAGTTGTTCTTTAAATAATGCTACTGCTTCGTCAATTACTGCCTGAAAATCCTTACTGCGGTGTGAAATTTCGAGAACCGACATACCTATACCATTAAGGTCAAGTACAGCTTTTGCTGTGTTTTCAATAGCGATTCTGGGAAGAATTGAAGGTCCTGCATTAAAATTATGAACTTTTTTCATATTTATTTAATTTTTTATGGTTTGTTAAAATGTTTAATATTTTGCTCAAAATTGCAAATAATTTTAATATTAATAAAAATAAAATGATTTTTTTTTTAAGTAAGGTGAAAACAAGTTGAGAATGTAGGAATAATCAATTTCTCTGATGTTTCTTCTGCTCTTTGATGATCGCTTTTACTTTTGCTTTCTCGGCGCCGGTCTTCTTGCGCATACGGGCATCCACATCTTTCACCATATTCCATTTACCCATTCTGAAGATAAAAGCATCGAAAACATTGGTTTCGGGATAGTAAAACTGGTATTGTCCTTCAAGACTGGGGTCTTTAGGTGCAAGCCTATCGAAAACAATCATGTTGCGACTTTTTTTACCAGGAACTTTATCTACAATATCAATATTGAGTCCATCAGTTACTATGCTTTTGCGATTTTTCTTACCACTATACATAAATTGTTTTTCATATTTCAGCGACATGGATACCGTTGTTGAATACTCGAATATCACTCGTTTCTGAAGCTTTTTATTGTATTTAAATATAGATGCTCCGAAAACAGGTTTTTCGTTAGAATTGAATATAAGCACATCAATAATTTTTTTTTGTGAAAGTAAATCATTGCCATCCCAGCCAAGCAGTGTGTAGTATTTTTTCCCTCGCGATTTGTTATAAATGATTTTATAATAATGTGCTCCGTACCAGTTTGTATTAGTAAGGTTCTGCATTTCAGGAGTTGTGATTTTATCCGAATTATCCTTTAAGGGATACAGGTAATATTTTTTTTCTTTCTTGTTCCATGCCTGGATGATGCCAAAATATTCATAAGTGCCGTCAGTTTTTCTAAGATTCCAGTTAAATATTCTTAATTTCTTATCTTCCGAAACAAGCCTGGCAATAGTAATAAGCGAATCGAAAGGATAATCAAAAGAGTTTTCTTGTAATAAAGTATTTCCCAGTAATGACAGGAATTTTTCGTTAGCATTGTATTTAATGAAATCATTTTCTCCGCCGATAATGATTGTTCCGAGCTTTTGCAGAGAATCTTCCGCTTTAATAAAGTTCGCATTTTTCTGTGAAAATAGCTGGAACGATAATAAAATCAATAATAACAGGAAATATTCTTTTTTCATTATAAAAATCGATTGCTTAATATATAATGACAAAAATAACATATTATTGTGTTGTCATTAAAACGTATTTATATTTTTGTTGAAAAATTATAAGGAATGTCAAATACTGAAAACAGTTTAACCGCATTTATTAAACTTGGAGAAAAGATAAACAAACTCGTTGAAAACGGAGGTGATGAAAGCTTTGATGAAATTATCCGAAAAAGTTACAAGCAGAATAACTGGTTTATCCGCGAAAACATTTTGTTTGCTTTAAGGTCAATTGCATTAATGCTCAGTGAAGAAAAGCTGCGGCAATGGCTCGCTGCATATAAATTCCCTGATACAAAAAATCAAAATCCTAAAAATATTTTGGTTGTTTCTGCCGGAAATATTCCTTTGGTAGGTTTTCATGATTTTCTTTCTGTACTGATTTCCGGCAATAATTATGTTGGAAAATTATCTTCAGATGATAATATATTATTACCTGCAATTGCCGAAATGCTTATTTCAACAGAAGCATCTTTTGCTGAACACATTCATTTTACAGAAGGCAAAGCGCAAGACTTTGATGCAGCTATTGCCACAGGTTCAGATAATACTTCACGTTACTTTGATTATTATTTCGGGAAATATCCTAATATAATTCGGCGTAACCGCAATAGCATAGCTATATTAACAGGGCAGGAGAGTGAATCCGAACTTTCGGGATTAGCAGATGACATTTGTATGTATTTTGGTTTGGGATGCCGGAATGTTTCAAAAGTTTTTATTCCTGAAGATTCTGATATATCAATTATTTTCACTGCTCTTCAGAAATACCGCAATAGTTTATCGATGCATAATAAATACATGAATAATTATGATTATCACAAATCCATATTCATGATGAATCAAACTAAATATATTGATAATGACTTTATGCTTTTTACTGAAAATGCCGCACTTTCATCACCAATAGCGATTGTGAATTATCAGAGGTATAAAAATACAGAAGAAGTGAAAAAATATATTGCTGATGAAAAGGATAAACTGCAATGTGTTATTGGAAACGAAAACATATTTAATAATGGATATCCTTTCGGGAAAAGCCAGCAACCTGAATTATGGGATTATGCCGATGGCGTGGATACTTTAGCTTTCTTACTGAAATTATTTACATGTTCTTCTTCGTTTTGAAAAAAATAAATCTACATTTGTTATGCAAAATAGCAGGGATTAAAATTTTCTTCATAAAAATTTTGTATTTATTAAATAAATTAATACTTTTGCACTCCGAAATTAATTAGAACATTATGAAAAAAGACATTCATCCTAAGGAATACAGATTTGTGGTTTTTAAAGATATGTCGAATGAATATTCATTTATGACAAAATCTACTGCACAAACAAAAGATACAATTGTATGGGAAGACGGAAAAGAATATCCACTTGTAAAACTTGAAATTTCACATACTTCACATCCTTTTTACACAGGTAAGATGAAACTGGTTGACACAGCCGGTCGTATTGATAAATTCAAAAATCGTTACAAAACCCATCTCGAAAAAAAAGCTGAGTAATAAAAATATTCAAATCCTCCGAATACCGGGGGATTTTTTTTATCCTTCCATTTTATTTTTTTTGTAACAAAAAATATTTTTATTCGTAAATATTTTATTCGCACTTTCTGAAAAAATAAATATAACTTTGTAACAACGACAAAATATTTTAACATGAATTATATACTTTTCGACAACCCAAACCGCACCGATTTGTTGCCATTTACGTTTACCCGACCTGTAGCCGATATAAGAATAGGTATTCTTACAATTCGCGAAAAATGGGAAAAATGGCTTGATGTAAAAACTTCTACATTAACAGAAGAATACCTGAGTAAAAAGTATCCGCTGGTGAAAGGAAAACATAATATTTTAATCAATGGTTCTGTTTGCCCCAATGAAAAACTTATTGAACAGGTTCAAAAGCTAAAACGCAACCAGGCATTGGTTCATGATGATTATCTTATAGCTATTCATCTGAATGAAGAAGATATTGAAAACCTTGAAAGCACTGAAAATATTGAAGATATCGAAACCAATGTACCTCATATCAAAATTCAGCAACTTTGGGATATATTCAGTAAAAATGCTGATGCCATAAAAGAAGATTTCGCACTACTTACCAAAAATAAAGAGTCGAATGCCGTGAGCAAAACCAATACACTGATTTGCCCTGAAAATATTTTTATAGAACACGATGTGAAAATGGAATGCGCAGTGCTGAATGCTACCGATGGCCCTATTTATATTCGTCATCATGCTGAAATAATGGAAGGCGCTGTAATACGCGGACCTTTTGCTCTTGGTGAATTTGCAATAGTGAAAATGCTGGCAAAGATTTATGGCGCTACAACTATTGGCCCATATTCAAAGGTAGGCGGGGAAGTAAGCAATTCTGTTATTTTCGGGTATTCCAATAAAGCACATGACGGCTTCCTTGGAAATTCAGTTCTTGGCGAATGGTGTAATATTGGCGCCGACAGCAATAATTCAAATCTGAAAAATAATTATACCAATGTTAAACTTTGGAATTACCCGGAGAAAAAATTCATTGATACCGGCTTGCAGTTCTGCGGGCTTATTATGGGCGACCACAGCAAATGCGGCATCAATACAATGTTTAATACCGGCACAGTAGTAGGAATCAATTCAAGTATATTCGGACATGGTTTCCAACGCAATTTTATTCCTTCCTTCTCATGGGGCAGCACTTCAACAGGTATGACCACTTTCGAAATCAATAAAGCGATTGAAGTAGCTGAAAGGGTTTTTGAACGCAGGGGATTAGTGTTTGATGAAATCGAAAAAAATATTTTACGTAACATATACAATTTAACAAGGGAATATCGTAACCTGTAAACTGGCATAGTACTTGTCATAGGGGCAATTCCTCTACAAATACGTAAAATTCTGACAGTTTGACATGAAAGGAGTTTTTTAATGAAAGATCATTCTATTGATTTTAGAAGTTTCCATTTGCCTAATCTTATTGACGAGGACACTGAATTTATTCCATTGCTTTCATCGGAAGATGAAGAACAAATGAATGCTGAAGAAATGCCAGATATATTGCCAATTCTTCCGTTGCGTAATACTGTTCTTTTTCCGGGAGTAGTAATCCCGATTACAGTAAGCCGCGACAAATCAATAAACCTTGTTAAAGAAACTTATAAAGGAAATAAAGTTATTGGCGTTGTATCGCAAAAAGATGTTGCTGTAGAAGACCCTAAATTTTCCGACTTAAATACAATAGGCACTATAGCAAAGATATTCAAAGTGCTGCAGATGCCTGATGGAAGCTCTACCGTTATCCTTCAAGGCAAAAGACCTTTCATGATCAAAGAATGCATACAGTCCGAACCTTATTTCAAAGCATCGATAATTCCTTATAATAATGTAAGCATTTCCAGGAAAGATGAAAAGTTTGAAGCGCTCATGTCGTCAATTCGCGATTTGTCTGTTCAAATCATTAAGCTTTCTCCCAACATGCCTTCCGAGGCTTCATTTGCTATTAAAAATATTGAAAGCCCTACTTTTCTTCTGAATTTTATTTCTTCAAATTTAAATGTAGGTGTTACAGAAAAACAACGCTTGCTCGAAGTGTCTGATTTTACTGAGCGTGCCAATATTGTGCTTACCCATTTGACTAAGGAAATCCAGATGCTGGAACTGAAAAATCAGATCCAGTCAAAAGTAAAAGTGGACCTTGATAAACAACAGCGCGATTATTTACTGAACCAGCAATTAAAAACAATTCAGGAAGAATTAGGCGGCAATCCTAATGAGCAGCAAATAAATGCTCTTAAAGAAAAAGCAAAGACAAAAAAATGGAAAGCAGAAATTGCTGAAGTATTCGAACGCGAGATGAACAAGTTGCAACGCATGAATCCCGCTGCTGCCGAGTATTCCATTCAAATGAATTATATTGAGGTAATGGTTGAGCTACCCTGGAATGAATTAACACAGGATAATTTCGACTTGAACCGTGCCCAGGAAATTCTTGATGAAGATCATTTTGGGTTGGATAAAGTAAAAGAAAGAATTATAGAACATCTTGCTGTATTGAAATTAAAAGGCGATATGAAGTCGCCAATACTGTGCCTCGTAGGCCCTCCTGGAGTTGGAAAAACTTCGCTCGGCAAATCCATTGCTCGTGCACTTGGACGGAATTATGTAAGAATGTCGCTTGGCGGTATGCGCGATGAAGCTGAAATTCGCGGACATCGCAAAACATATATTGGCGCTATGCCCGGCAGAATAATTCAGAATATTAAAAAAGCCAAATCATCCAATCCTGTTTTTGTTCTTGATGAAATAGATAAGGTAAGCGGGAATAATGTAAATGGCGATCCTTCTTCTGCATTGCTTGAAGTACTCGACCCTGAGCAAAATATTGCTTTCTATGATAATTTTCTTGAAGTGGATTACGATCTTTCCAATGTAATGTTCATTGCAACAGCAAATACATTAAGCACTATACAGCCGGCACTACGCGACCGAATGGAAGTGATCGATATCAGCGGATATATCATTGAAGAAAAACTGGAGATAGCAAAACGCCATCTTTTACCTAAGCAATTAAAAGAACATGGTGTTCAGGAAAACCAGCTGGTATTGAATAAAAAAATACTGGAAAGCATCATCGAAAATTATACACGTGAATCGGGTGTACGTCACCTGGAAAAAAATATTGCTAAAATTATCAGGAATAAAGCCCGTTTCATTGCAATGAATGAGAAATACGATAAGTGTGTTTCAAAAGAAGACTTAGCTAAAATACTTGGTATTCCTGTTTATCAAAAAGAGAAATCTGCTACCGGCGATATTGCAGGAATAGCAACAGGACTGGCATGGACTTCTGTCGGTGGAGAAGTGATATTTGTGGAAGCCAGTATCAGCAAGGGTAAAGGGAACCTTACATTGACCGGTAATTTGGGCGATGTAATGAAAGAATCGGCAACACTTGCATATGAATATTTAAAATCGCATTCCAAAAGTTTAGGTATTGATGAGAATGTTTTTGAAAAATGGAATCTTCATATTCATGTACCTGAAGGTGCAACACCAAAAGATGGTCCTTCGGCAGGGATAACCATGTTCACTGCAATAGCATCAGCATTCACTCAACGAAAAATACGTACCGATGTGGCTATGACCGGTGAAATAACCTTACGCGGACGCGTACTTCCTGTTGGCGGTATCAAAGAAAAAATTCTTGCCGCCAAACGTTCCGGGATAAAAAACTTGATTCTTTCCGAAGAGAACCGTAAAGATATTGAAGACATAAAAGCTGTTTATCTCGAAGGGCTGAACTTTACCTATGTTAAGGAAATGATTGAAGTCATTGATATTGCTTTATGCAAAAGTAAAATCAAAAATGCTATAGTTTTTTTATAAACAATTTCCTTTTCCCTTTCATTTATACTCGTTCTTATCAGGTTTGCAAAGACAAAACTGTTTAGAACGAGTTATACCGTACAGAAAACAAAAAATATTTTTGCAAAACTCTTTTCTGTCGGTATAAAAATAAATTTATCATTAAATTTTATTTTCTCGCAGATTTTCGCAAATTAGAATACGGATACTCGCTGAAAATATTATCATCTGTGATAATCAACGGTATATTGCTGCGTTCGCCATGGCGAACGCAGCAAGTAGATATTTATTTCTAATTAATAAACTAATGGCAATTGGTATGAGTGATAGGTTGAATTTTTTCTTTTCCGATTCAATAAAAATTTTTTCAATTATATTTACATTTGAAAATAAATTAAAAGTTAAATTTTATTTTCTCGCAGATTATAGCAAATTATACTCGTTCTTATCAGGTTTGCAAAGGCAAAACTGTTTAGAACGAGTTATACCGTACAGAAAATAAAAAATATTTTTGCAAAACTCTTTTCTGTCGGTATAAAACGCTGAATCATGCTGAAGAAAATTAGCTTCTGCGATTATTAGTGATATTTATCTGCGTTAATAAGCGAGAAATATTTAAAGTGTTGAAAGAATTTTTTTATGAAGACTAAACTGTTTCTTTTTTTTATCTTTTTGATTTTTATTGTTTCATGTAGCAGAAACACCAATGAGGATAAGGGAAAGACTGTTTTCCATTACAATGAAGCAGCAGGAATAGTTTCGCTCGATCCGGCATTTGCAAAAGACCAGGCATGTATATGGGCATGTAATCAGCTTTATAATGGATTGGTTCAGCTCGACGATAATCTTCAAGTTCTTCCTTGTATTGCTAAATCATGGGAAATTTCACAGGATGGATTGCTTTATACTTTTCATTTACGTAACGATGTTTTCTTTCATGACCATAAACTATTTTTTAATAGCAAAGGAAGAAAAATCATTGCTTCAGATTTTGTATATAGTTTTAACAGAATCATTGATCCCAAATTAGCTTCACCCGGCGCCTGGATATTTAATAATGTAAACGATTCTATGACCGATAAATCTTTTAATTTTAAAGCATTGAATGATTCTACTTTACTCATAGCTTTAAAAAAGCCTTTTCCTCCTTTTCTTGGCTTGCTAAGCATGCAATACTGTTCGGTTGTTCCAAAAGAGATAGTTGAAAATTACGGAAAAGATTTCAGGAAAAATCCTGTCGGCACGGGTCCGTTTAAATTTAAAATGTGGAAAGAAGGAGTGAAACTTGTTCTGGTGAAAAATGAAAATTATTTTGAATACGATGGGGATAAACGTTTGCCTTATCTCGATGCCGTTGCTATTACTTTCATCACTGATAAACAATCGGTATTTCTTGAATTTCTCAAAGGTAATATTGATTTCCTGAATAGCATCGACCCGGCATATAAAGATGAACTCCTTACGCGTTCAGGCAAACTAAATCCCAAATACCGGGCACAGTTTAATATGCTTACTGAACCATACCTGAATACAGAATACCTCGGATTTCTTGTTGATTCGGCTTCTGAAGTTTTTAAAAACAGTCCTCTTTATAATAAAAAAATAAGGCAGGCTATTAATTATGGCTTCGACAGGAAAAAGATGATAAAATATTTACGTAACAATATTGGTACTCCCGGTAATTATGGAATGATACCCGTTGGCATGCCTTCGTTTGATTCGATTGCAATGAAAGGTTATGAATACAATCCCGAAAAAGTCCGTGAACTGCTAAAAGAAGCGGGTTATCCTGGTGGCGATGGCTTAGCTGATATTTCGATAAGCACTACATCAACATACCTCGACTTGTGCGAATACATCCAGCAACAGTTATCCGATTTTGGAATTAAAATAAAAATTGAAGTGAATCCTCCTGCAACATTGCGCGAAATGGTTGCAAATTCAAAACTGCCATTCTTTCGTGGTTCGTGGATTGCCGATTACCCTGATGCAGAAAATTATCTTTCACTTTTTTACAGTAAAAATTATTGTCCGCAAGGTCCTAACTACACGCATTTCAGCAATACAACTTTTGATAAGTTATACGAAAATGCTCAGCGCGAAACCAACGATAGCCTGCGCTATTCATATTATGTTAAGATGAATAAAATTGCAATGGACGAAGCACCGGTTGTAATTTTATATTACGACCAGGTTTTGCGTTTTACACAAAAAAATATTTCTGGATTAACAAGCAATCCAATGAATCTGCTTACGCTGAAACAAGTTAAGAAAATAAAATTTGTATCAAATTAATTTAGAAATAGCGGTCATCCAGAGTAAATCGAAGGATGAACCGCATACAGAATGTTCACGTTTCGTATTCAATATAACATTCTTTAACATAATAGACTTAAATAAAAATTAGTAATAAAACCGATTCTAATAAACATTAAAAATGAAAAATGCTATAGTGATTTTTTTCTTTTCGTTCCTGTTCTTTTCATTCAATATGAAAGCTCAGCAGAAGGAGTGTGTTTTCAGAGATAATGATATGCTTTTTATTTATCATACTTCACAAGGTCGAATTGACGGGAAGTATACGTCGTATTATAAAAATGGAAAAATAAAAGCGGAAGGAAATTTTAAAAATAATTACCGCTACGGAGAATGGACACTTTGGGATACTACAGGAAACATGCTGATAAAAAGGTATTATAAGAATCCTTTTACATTCGATAACCTGGTTTCCGAAAAACAATTTAAAATAACACCTTATGTTTTAAAATATAACAACGACGGTTATCTTGATTATTTCCAGTTAAAAGAAAAGATGATTGTTACTTCAAAGCGTGTATGGCGGTTTATTCCTTCTGAAAATAATTCATTGCTTTTTGAAAAAAATATTCTTCAAAAAATTATCACAACCAACATTAATAAAGACAGCATTACAGCTTATGATACAAAAGATGATGATTTCAACACCCCATTAAAACATTCTGAGATAAATTCAAACTTCGTTAAATTCATAGGTTATAAAATAAAAGAAGATTGGTTTTTCGATAATGAACGTATGGTTTCCGAAATGCGGATAATTGGTATCTGCCCGGTTGCTATAGATACGTTTAAACATGATACCATCGATTTGTACTGGCTTTATTTTCCGAAAATAAGAAGATACCTCGCAATGGAAAAAATTAATGTTGTTGGTGTTCCTCCCGAAATCACAAATTATGATGACCTTTTCTTTTACCGTTATTTCTATAGCAATATTTACAAAGAAGCAAATTTTAAAAACAAAGAAATTTCAGATTATAAAAACGGTGATGATATTAATAAAGAAGCCGAAAGAATAGAAATCAATATTATTGAAATGGAACACGATACCTGGAAAAAACTTGCCGGTATTTGATTTTTCTATCGGTATAATTTTTTTTCATACAACTACTGTTACGATACGGTACACTATATGTTAACATTGTAAAACCTTATTTTTATTGAAATAATTAAGTAATAATCTGTATTTTTTTATTAATTTTGAATTTCGAATTCAGTAACTATGGTAGAACATAAAACAAGACCGAAACACAGAAATGAAGAAAAAGAGACTTCAGTAAGTGAACTTGTTCTTCATAATGATGATTTCAACACTTTTGATTTTGTAATCAAAACGTTAATGGATGTTTGCAAACATGAGCCCGAGCAGGCAGAGCAATGCACACTGATTGTTCATCACAAAGGTAGATGTACTGTAAAAACCGCCCCTCATGATGTACTGGAACCAATGTGCAAGCAATTACTTGAAAGCGGACTTACGGCTACAATAGAAAAATTATAATCATTAATCATATGAGAAAACACAAAGTCATTGTAAGCATGATATTGCTTGCAGTAATTATATTTTCCTGTTCAAAAGTTCCTATCACGAACAGAAAACAATTAAAATTATTACCCGAAAGTATAATGCTCAGCATGGCGCTTACCAGTTACCAGGAATTTTTAACACAGAATCCACCGGCAGCAGCAACTGAAAAAAATACAATAATGGTAAAAAGTGTAGGAGGTAAGCTTAAAACAGCCGTTGTTGACCTTATGAAAGAAAAAGGGTTTTCAAAAAGAATACAAAATTATAAATGGGATTTTAATTTGGTAAATAGTGCAACTGTTAATGCATGGTGCATGCCCGGAGGTAAAGTTGTTGTATACTCAGGAATACTTGATTATACGAAAGATGAAACAGGCCTTGCAGTTGTTATGAGTCATGAAATAGCCCATGCCGTTGCACGTCATGGCAATGAACGTATGAGTCAGCAAATGGTAATACTTATGGGCGGTATCGGATTAAGTGTAGCAATGCAACAACAACCTGAAAAAACAAAGAATATTTTCCTGATGAGTTATGGAGTTGGTTCAGTACTGGGAACATTAGCATATTCACGTCAGCATGAATATGAAGCTGATAAGTTGGGAATGGTGTTTATGGCTTATGCCGGTTACGATCCTTCAAAATCAATAGAATTTTGGGAACGGATGTCAAAACTTACAGGTGGCGCTACGGTTCCTCAATTTCTGAGTACACATCCAAGTGATGAAAACAGGATCAAAGCATGTAAAGAATTTTTGCCTACAGCAATGAAATATTATAAAGCCGGAACAACTACTTCTGCAAAATAATTTTATTCTTCTTCTTTACTTTTTTAACGGTTCAACATGAATGGAAACTTCGATGTTTGGTATTTTACTTTCTATATCCTTTTCAATTAAATCGCATATATCATGAGCCTGTTGAACGGAAAGGTTTTCGGGAACCTCTAAATGTAAATCAACATATTTAAGATGCCCGGCATTACGGGTTCGTAGCTGATGGAATTTTCCAACACCGGATGATTTTGATTTAATGGATTCTTTAATGATTTCTATTTCTTCGTCGGGAAGTTTAACATCAAGTAAAGGAGAATATGCATTTTTTAAAAGTATAAATGATTCCCGCAAGATAAATGTAGCTACAAGTATTGCTATTAAAGGGTCGAGAATATGATAATCGGTAATCCATATTAATGCCAGTCCAACAGCAACACCCAAAGAGGTATACACATCAACTTTTAAATGCAATGCATCGGCTTCTAAAGCAATGGAATCTGTTTCTTTGGCAACCTTATATAGTCTTCGCGATACTATATAATTAACAACAGAAGAAATGAACATCACAAAAAATCCAATACCTAATTCTTCTATTTCATTTTGAAGTACTATTTTCTGAATAGCTTCATAAATGATCCATATAGCTGCAACAAAAATAAGTAACCCTTCGAGTACGCCACTTATATTTTCATATTTTCCATGTCCATACGGATGTTTTTCATCGGGAGCTTTATCGCTTACTCTTACTGATAAGAATGCGATTACAGCTGCAACCAGGTCCATAAGAGAGTGAATGGCTTCAGAAATAATACTTACGGAACCGCTTAAAATTCCTGCAATAATTTTCATGATTATCAGAAATGTATTCGATAATATGGAAAGCCTTGCTGTTTTTGCTTTTTTATTCATAACAATAGTTGTTATAGTTATAAAATCCCATTTAAGATCGTAGAAATATAAAATGTGTAATTCAGGTGAGGCGCAGTATAATTGCCCATTTTAACCTGTGAATAATAAATGTTTAATGTAGGCATTACAGAAATCGATTCACTGAAAATTAAATTCATTCCGCCACCGCCAAAAGCGCCAACTCCTACACCACCTTGTTCTAGTTTATAGTATAAGTAATACAAGCTCGTGAGTGAAAATTCCATTCCTTCAATATTTATTTTATTCTCAATATATTTTGTATTGGTAAGGTTAATGCCACATTGAATGAAAGGACGGTATTTACTTTCGGGATTAAACATGTATGAATAGCCTATATCAATTGATGCGCGCTGTTCACTTCCCCAAATTGATTCCTGTTTGTAAACAGGATCTGATGAAAAATTATTCGGATCATCTACTTTCAGTGTGAACACATCTTTTGCTTTTAATTTGGAAAAATGGAATTGCATAATTATTCCTGAATTCTTAATAGCATACTTAAAGTACACGCCCAGTGCAAAAGCAGGGGAGTAATGCATTTTTGCTGGTAATTCAGCAAGACTGAAATCATACAGCAATGCTTCCTTGATACGAGTATAATTTTGATAATAATTAATTACTGAATCCAGATTGTTTCGTCCCGAGCCATTATAATTTGAAGCGGTATAACGGTTGGCAAAATAAAAACCCAAATCAGCTCCTATATAAAGACCGTTTTCATTATCATTATCGTCATCCGGTAATTGTAATAAATTATATTTTTTATCTTTTTGTTTTATTTTGAATAATTGTACTTCATCCTTTTTATCATTAAATGAACATTGACATATTGCTTCAGACGAATAAGCAACACATATTATGAATGACAATATTTTTATTGAATTTTTAATAATCATAATTATTATCCTAAAAACAAAAGTAAACTTTATTAAAAATATAGTGATGCAATAATGTTGAATTGTTTAATATAATTTTTTATTTGTTTTAATAAAACAAGATAAAGAATAAAAAAATAAGCTATCCGAATGACGGATAGCTTTGATTTTCTAGTGACTCCGGAGGGATTCAAACCCCCAACCTTCTGATCCGTAGTCAGATGCAC
>DAOQAK010000031.1 GCA_035353855.1 Bacteroidales bacterium
TTTTAACCATTGGGTTGTTAATTATTTTTTCTATTTTTGTTCAGCATTAGTATAAGATGGGTAATCAATTAAGAATAACTTTATGAAAATAATCACTGGAGCATCAAGAGGTATTGGAAAATATTTGATGGAAAAATATTTAAACAAAGGTGAAACAGTTTATGGAACATACTTGTCAACCGAGCCTGATAGTAAATACAGGGAGTTTTTATCAAAGGTCGATATTTCTGATCATGCAGAGGTTGCAAAATGGGTTGGCTCACTTAAATTTGATGATAAAATTGAATTGATAAATTGTGCAGCTACTAACTATAATGCATTTGCTCATAAAGCCGATCCGACAAAATGGAAAAAAACAATTGAAATTAATCTAATAGGAACCTTCAATGTTATCAATGCCTTGTTACCTGAAATGCGAAAGAATAACTATGGCAGAATAATAAATTTTTCATCAGTGGTAGCTAAAATGGGTGTTGCCGGTACAAGCGCTTATGCCAGTTCTAAAGCGGCATTATGGGGATTGTCGAAAAGTATTGCCGTTGAAAATGCTTCCAAAGGAATAACAATAAATTCGTTGAACCTTGGATATTTTAATATTGGTATGATTAGCGATGTGTCTTCTGAAATCCAGGAAAAAATAAAAGAAAAAATTCCTTCTAATAGTTTTGGCGACCCGATTAATATTTATAATTCGGTCAATTATATCATTGCTTCTGATTATATCAATGGTGCCAGTATTGATATTAATGGTTGTATAATTTAATTTCGGGAAAAATGATTTACGAAGACAGTAAAAAAAATATTAAAATTGTTGCCGACAAAATCGAAATTGGTAAAAATGTTAATTTCGGAAATAATATTTCTATAGCGTTAAAAGGGCTTTTCAGTGTTGGCGATTTTAGTCATTTTGGAAATGATATTAATATCAGGGGCAACAACGTTAAAATAGGAAAACATTTATTTCATTCATCAGGCTTGCGAATTGGCGGAGGAGGGCGTCAACACCCGAATGCAAACCTTACCATAGGCGACAGATGTGTTATTCATAATAATTTTATAAACGTTTGCGAACCGGTTGTTATTGGAAATGATGTTGGGTTATCTCCTGAAACATCATTCCTCACACATGGTTACTGGATGTCGGTTCTTGAAGGATATCCTGCTTCATTTGCCGGAGTCAAAATAGGCAATGGTGTAATCATTGGTTACCGGAGTTTAATAATGATGGGCGTGGAAATTGCTGATTATTCTGTTATCGGTGCACAAAGCGTTGTTACGAAAAGCATCACCAGGAAAGGTATTTATGCCGGCTCGCCTGCAAAATTTATTAAAGAAATAATACCATTATCTCTTGAACAAAAAGTAGAAAAATTAAAACAGATTATTGACAGTTACATTCCTATTGCTCATTATCATAATATCAAACCAAATATTAAAATAGAGTACCCTTTTGTTTTTATAAATGATTTTAAATTTAATGCAGAAACATTTGAATATTGGGGCGAAGAAAGCGTAGAAACGGATGATCTGCGTGATTATATCCGCAAATGGGGAATAAGGATTTTCACTGAAAGACCTTTCGTGAGCAATTTCAGTTTATAATAAGTAAACTTTAAATTTTATATCATAATTTATTTGTCGTTTTTAATTTATGCAAAATCAGCTTAAAGTTTCAGTTATTATCCCTTGTAGAAATGAGGAGAAGTGGATTGGTAAATGTATAGAATCCGTTTTAAAAAATGATTATCCTCACGATTTACTTGAAATTTTTGTTGTTGACGGATTAAGTAACGATAAGACTGTAGAAATAGCAAAAAGCTATCGGGGAAAATATCCTTTTGTAAATGTTTTAAAAAACGAAAAAAGAATTTTTCCTGCTGCTATAAACCTTGCTTATAACAATTCAAAAGGCGATGTAATAATTATACTTGGCGCTCATGCTGAATATTCTTCAAATTATATTTCAGATAATGTAAAAGCATTGTTTGAATATAAAGTTGATAATGTTGGTGGTTTGGTAGAACAAATTTGGCCGGTAAAAAATTTTGCTGGCGAATTAATTACAATTGTTCTTTCATCTAAATTTGGAATTGGTGGTGCTACATATCGCACCGGTACTGATAAGCCAGTGTTAACAACAACAGTCTTTGGCGGTTGTTACCGAAGAGATGTTTTTGAGCGAATAGGTTTATTCAATGAGAAACTTATCAGCTCTTCTGATATGGATTTCAATACCAGGTTAAAAAAGATTGGAGGGAAAACGTTACTTATTCCATATGTAAAAGTAACTTATCATTATGCAGAAACGAATTATAAGAAATTCATAAAAAATAATTTCAGGAATGGATTCTGGTCTGTAAATCCTATAAAGTTTGTTAACTATATTCCTGTTTCATTCCGTCATCTTATTCCTTTATTTTTTGTCTCGGGCATAATAGGTGCATCTGTATTATCTGTTTTCTCTTATTATTTTTTATGGTTGCTGATATTAGTAATGGGCATATATGTATTAGCGGCATTTTATTTTTCATTAAAGTATATTAAAAAAGGATTTAATTATTTTCTTGTGCTTCCATGCTTCTTTTTTTCTCTTCATTTTTCATATGGTTTGGGCTCTTTACTTGCACTCATGAGTGTTATCGTATTTAAGATTTCGGGCATATTTAAAAAAGATTAATGATTGGGCATTGCTATAGAAAAGCTATAAGAGAAAGATTTTTAGCTTAAATATATACGGAATCACTCATTTCTGGCAGAAATTAAAATTATTTGGTTAACTTTGGCTGCCATTTTTAAAAGGTAGAAATGACTTATAATTCTGATTTTATACAAATAATTTATAAAACAATGCTTCGCATCCGGCTTGCCGAAGAGAAGCTGGTAGAGCCTATTTTGGATGGAACAGTTAAATGTCCGGTGCATCTTTATTCCGGTGAAGAGGCTGTAGCAACAGGCATTGGAGCGAATCTGAAAGATGAGGATTATGTTTTTGGCAATCATCGTTCGCATGGACATTATCTTGCAAAAGGCGGTGATTTGAAAAAAATGATTGCTGAAATTTATTGCAAGGAAACCGGATGCTCCGGTGGGCGTGGTGGTTCTATGCATCTGATTGCTCCTGAAAAAGGAGTGCTTGGAATTGCTCCCATTGTTGCGGGAACTATTTCGCTTGCTTTAGGTGCAGCGCTTGCATCTTCAATTCGTAAAGATGGAAGAGTTGCTGTTACCTTTTTTGGCGATGGCGCAACAGGTGAAGGCGTGCTTTATGAAGCCATGAATTTTGCTTCACTTAAAAAATTACCCATCATTTTTGCTTGTGAAAATAATTTTTATTCAACGCATTTACCAATTCTTGAAATCCGCGCCAATAGCCAGATTGCTGATGTTGCAAAGCCATTTGGGATTTCATCTTATCAGGTTGATGGTAATGATGTGCTAGCTGTTTACGAAGCATCGCGCGAAGCAGTTGAAAAATGCAGAAACGGAAATGGCCCTGTTTTTATGGAGTTTTTGACTTACCGTTTTCGTGGCCATGTTGGTCCTGATGATAATGTTCAGGGTACACATACCGATATTCGTCCGAAGGAAGAACTAGAGCAGTGGTTGAAGAAAGATCCTATTCCCCGTTTTGAAAATTATTTGAAAGAAAATAATTTCATTGATGATTCGAAAATAAAAGAAATAAGAAATATAATTTCTGATGAAGTGAACGATGCGGTTAAGTTTGCTGTTGAAAGCAATCGCCCGCATAAAGATGATGTAACAAAATATGTTTTCAGAAAGAAAAGTTAAATATAGTATTGCAATTAACGAAGCTATTATCCAACTGATGCGGAAGGATGCATCGGTTATATTAATTGGGCAGGGTGTTAAAAGCCCATGGTACGTAGGCAATACATGCACAGGATTAATAAAAGAATTTGGCGAAGAGCGTGTGATTGATACACCTGTTTCGGAAAATGCTATAACTGGTGCAGCAGTAGGCGCAGCGCTGGCAGGAATGAAATCTATTGTTGTTCATCCCCGCGCTGATTTTGTTTTGTATGCTTTCGATCCGATTATCAACCAGGCTGCAAACTGGCATTACATGAGCGGTGGAAACGCTAGCGCCCCGGTGGTTTTCTGGCTAATTGTAAATCGTGGAGGCGAACAGGCTGCGCAACATTCACAAGCGTTGCATTCAATCTTTTCGCATGTTCCCGGACTGAAAGTTGTTGCTCCTTCAAATGCTTACGATGCAAAAGGAATTTTAATATCCGCAGTTAATGATCCCGATCCTGTTGTTTTCATTGACGACCGCTGGTTATATGGAAAAGAAAATAATGTTCCTGAAGAAATGTATGAAGTTCAAATTGGTAAAGCATTTGTAAAAAAACAAGGAAAAGATATAACTTTAATTTCTTCTTCGTACACTTCATTTCTTTGTGAAGAAGTTTCTACTGAATTAATGAAAACGGGAATTGACGTTGAGTTTGTTGACCTATGCACACTTAAACCTTACGATAAAGAAACCATTCTTTCTTCAGTTAAAAAAACAGGAAAGTCTGTAATTGTTGATGGTTCATGGAAAACCTTTGGTTATGCTGCCGAAATTTCTGCAATGATTTCCGAAAATATTTTCAGTAAATTAAAAGCGCCTGTTGAAAGGCTTTGCCTGCCTGATGCTCCGGCACCTGCAAGCCGTTCGCTGGAAGAAAATTATTATATAAGTAAAGAAAAAATAATTGAAGCAATACATAAAGTAATTAATTATTCAGAGTGATGAAAGTACGTTTTGTGAATCCCGGAAGGCTGTACCAGATGCTGAAAAACGAGCTCGATGCAGCCTATTTTGATGTAATGAGCAGAGGTGAATTGATTGACAGAGGTCACTTGAAAGAGTTTGAATCAAACCTTGCAGCTTTTGTGGGAACAAAGTATGCCGTAGGTTTGAACAGTGGTTACGATTCGTTGCATATGTCATTGCGTGCTGCGGGAATTGGCGCAGGCGATGAAGTGATTGTTCCTGCACATACCTTTGTTGCAAGTTGTTCGGCAATTGTTAATGTTGGCGCAACACCTGTTTTGATTGATGTTGCGAAGGATTTTAATATTGATGTAAATAAAATTGAAGAAAAAATTTCGAAGAAAACGAAAGCAATCATGCCGGTTCATTTAAGCGGCTGGATGGCTGATATGCCAGCTGTGATGAAGCTTGCAAAAAAATATAATCTGGTTGTTGTTGAAGATGCATGTCAGAGTTTAGGTTCATCTGTAAATGGAATTGGTGCTGGAGCCTGGGGATTGACGGGATGTTTCAGCTTTTACCCTTTTAAAATTTTGGGCGGTTATGGCGATGGTGGTGCAATTACTACAAACAGCGAAGAAGTTGCCTCATTTGCCAGAAGGATGCGCTTTAATGGTGAAGAAAGAAACACCGGAGAATATCATGGTCATGGCTTTACCTGTTTGTTGGATAATTTGCAGGCAGCATTTCTAACAGTGAAATTGAAATATTTACCGGAACATATTCGTCGTCGCAAACAAATTGCAAACCGCTATCATGAAGCATTGGCGGATGTTTCGGAACTATTACTTCCAAAATATAAACGCGAGGGATTTGACCATGTATACCAGAATTATACTTTGCGTTCGCAACAGGGCGAAGAATTTTCATCATATTTAAAACAAAATGAAATTGAAGTTTTAACACAATTCCGTAAACCATATTATAAGCATGAAGCGCTGAAGCTTGCCGATACAGGCTTCCCTGAAACCGAAGCATTAAGCCGTGAAGTATGTTCATTGCCTATGTGTTTTGAATTATTGGATGAGGAAGTTGAGTATGTGATTAAGACCGTTAGAGCATTCTACGGAAAAAATTAAAACTTATTTTAATGAAACAATTATCAAGGATAACGGAAACCTTTACTGAGTCGGTTATTCGTGAAATGACACGTGTAAGCGATGCCTGCAATGGAATAAATATGTCGCAGGGTTTCCCGGATTTTGAAAGTCCGTTGGCAATACGGGAAGCGGCGATTAATGCGATAAACAAACATCATAACCAATATCCGGTAACCTTTGGTGAGCCTGAATTACGTGAAGCAATTTCAAAAAAAGCTTTAGCTTATAATAAAATAAATTCAAATCCTGATACTGATATAACCGTTACCTGTGGCGCAACTGAAGCTATGATCGCTACTTTAAAAGCAATTATAAACCCGGGTGATGAGATAATAATATTTGAACCATTCTATGAAAATTATGGTCCTGATGGAATTCTTTCAGGTGCAAAACCAAAATATGTAACGCTTCGTTTCCCCGACTGGCACTACGATTCAGACGAACTGAAAAAAGCTTTTAATAAAAATACAAAAGCAATTATCATCAATACTCCGAATAATCCTACAGGAAAAGTTTTTAGTCGTAAAGAATTTTTGGAGATTGCTCAATTATGCATTGAATGGGATGTTTATGCAATTACCGATGAAATTTATGAGCACATACTTTATGATGGAAACGAACATATAAGTATGGCTTCAATTCCCGGCATGGCTGAAAGAACGATTACAATAAATTCCATTTCTAAAACTTATTCAGTTACCGGATGGCGCGTAGGTTGGGCTATTGCCAATGCTCCGATAACCGCACGCATCCGAAAAGTTCATGATTTTTTAACAGTGGGTGCTCCAACTCCCTTTCAGCATGCAGCAGTTTCAGCATTAGGATTTCCTGATTCATATTATATTGAATTACAAAAAAAATATTTAACATCGCGTGATTATATGCTGGAAACCTTGAATAGCGCCGGATTTAATCCTGTTATTCCTAAAGGCTCATATTATATAATGGCTGATGTGGAAAAACTTTTCAATGAATTTAAAGCAGAAAATGATTACGACTTCAGCAAAAAATTAATTGAGAAAACACGTGTTGCAACAGTTCCCGGATTTTCATTTTATTCCAAACAAAATCTTACAACAAAGCAAGTTCGTTTTGCATTCTGCAAAAAGTTTGAAACATTAGAATTGGTAAGGGGTTTATTATTGAAAAATAAAAAATAAGAATTTTTTATTTATTCATTTTTCCCGTGACACACTTTGTATTTTTTTCCACTTCCGCATGGACAAGGATCGTTGCGTCCAACTTTTTTCTCAACCCTTACAGGTTCAGCTTTTCTTTCGGGCGGCTTATTTGATGAACCTTCACTGCTGCCACCGCCGCCAATATCGCTTCTGCCTGTTTGTAATTTGCTCATATCTGTTCTTTCAGGGGCCTGTGCTTCCTGAACATGCTCGGAATCCTGTAATGGAATATTTCCTTTGAAAATAAATGAGATCACATCCTTATTTACTTTTTGTATCATTTTTTTGAACAGTTCAAATGATTCAAATTTGTAAATGAGTAGCGGATCTTTTTGTTCATACGTAGCGTTCTGTACAGATTGCTTTAAATCGTCAAGTTCACGGAGATGTTCTTTCCATGCATCATCAATAATAGCTAAGGTGATTCCTTTTTCAATAGAAAGAATTATTTCTTTTCCTTTTGATGTATATGATTTTTTAATGTTCGCAAGAACCTGTAAGGTTTTCATTCCGTCGGTTACCGGTACTGCAATGTTATCGTAACGATAAGTGTGGTTTTCGTATACGTCTCTGATTATCGGGTAAACACGCTGTGCAGTGAAATCCTGTTTTTCTTTATAATATTTTCTAATGTGAACATAAAGTCTTTCTGTGATTTCATCAGATCTCATGTTGAAGAAATCTTTTTCCGATATATCGGTTTCGATACCGTATATTTTTAGCAAATCAAATTTAAAGCCTTCAAAGTCGCGAACTTCCTGGTAATCCAGGACCATCGTTTCGCAAACATCGAACATCATATTTGAAAGGTCGATTGAAAGTTTATCACCAAAGAGGGCATTATGACGTTTCGTATAAATAACATCACGCTGCTTGTTCATTTCATTATCATATTCGAGTAAACGCTTACGAATACCGAAATTGTTTTCTTCAACTTTTCTTTGAGCGCGTTCAATCGCTTTGGTGATCATGGAATGTTGTATCACTTCACCTTCTTTAAGTCCCATGCGGTCCATAAGGCTTGCAATACGGTTTGAACCGAATAATCGCATCAGGTCATCTTCCAGCGATACAAAGAACTGTGATGTTCCCGGGTCGCCTTGTCGTCCTGAACGACCACGTAACTGCCTGTCGACACGGCGCGATTCATGACGTTCGGTACCTATAATAGCAAGTCCACCTGCATCTTTTACACCGGGTCCGAGTTTAATATCAGTACCACGACCTGCCATATTTGTTGCAATGGTAACGGTTCCTGCACGTCCGGCTTCGGCAACAATATCAGCTTCTTTCTGATGAAGTTTTGCATTAAGTACATTATGCTTGATGTTCCTAATTTTAAGCATTCGGCTTAGTAGTTCCGATATTTCAACCGATGTAGTACCTACAAGTACCGGTCTTCCTGCTTTTACAAGTGCAACAATATCTTCAATGACTGCATTGTATTTTTCGCGTTTTGTTTTGTGAACAAGATCTTGCTTGTCGTCCCTGATAACGGGTTTGTTTGTTGGAATAACAACAACATCCAGTTTATAAATATCCCAGAACTCACCGGCTTCTGTTTCGGCAGTACCGGTCATTCCGGCAAGTTTCGAATACATTCGGAAATAATTCTGTAATGTTATCGTTGCATACGTTTGTGTGGCTGCCTCAATCTTTACAGTTTCTTTTGCTTCTATAGCCTGGTGTAATCCATCGGAATACCTACGTCCTTCAAGTATACGACCGGTTTGCTCGTCAACAATTTTTATTTTGTTATCCATGATAACATATTCCACATCTTTTTCAAAAAGGGCATAAGCTTTTAATAACTGGTTAACCGTATGTATACGTTCTGACTTTATTGAAAAATCCTGAAGGAGTTCATTTTTCTTTGCCAGTTTTTCCTGTGATGGAATCCCTGATTTTTCAAGTTCTGCAATATGTGCACCAACATCGGGGATGATAAAAAATTTATTATCATCAGTGAACGATGTGGTAAAATCAATTCCCTTATCAGTAAGGTCGATGGTATTATTTTTTTCATCAATGACAAAATATAATTCATCATCAACAATGTGCATGTTCTTTTGCTGTTCTGCAAGGAAAAAGTTTTCTGTTTTCTGCATCAACACTTTCATTCCTGGTTCACTAAGAAATTTGATAAGCGCTTTATTCTTTGGTAATCCGCGAAAAGCACGGAATAAAAGTTTGCTTCCTTCTTTTTCGTTTTCAGGATTTGATGTGTCGCCAAGCAGTCGTTTTGCTTCAGCAAGAATATTGGTAACTAAATTTCGTTGTGCGTTATAAACTTTTTCAACAATAGGTTTCATATCCAGGAATTCCTGTTTATCGCCTTTTGGTGTTGGTCCTGAAATAATAAGAGGAGTACGGGCATCGTCGATCAATACAGAGTCAACTTCGTCGACAATGGTATAATTATGTTTGCGCTGTACCAATTCTTCAGTGCTGCGCGCCATATTATCACGCAGGTAGTCGAATCCAAATTCATTGTTTGTTCCGTAAGTAATATCGGCAAGGTATGCTTTTCGACGGGCATCAGAGTTCGGTTCATGCTTGTCGATACAGTCCACTTTTAATCCGTGAAATTCAAATAAAACGCCCATCCATTCAGAGTCACGTTTTGCAAGGTAATCGTTTACAGTAACGATATGCACGCCTTTTCCCGGTAAAGCATTCAGATATGTAGGTAAAGTTGCAACAAGTGTTTTTCCTTCACCGGTAGCCATTTCCGAAATTTTTCCCTGGTGTAGTACAATACCGCCAATAAGCTGTACGTCGTAATGGACCATATCCCAGGTGATGAGGTTACCACCGGCGATCCACTGGTTTTTATAAAAAGCTTTTTCGTCTTTGATTTCAACGTTTGGACGTGAAGCTGCCAGATCGCGATCCATTTGTGTGGCGGTAACTTCTGTCCATTCATTTTCTTTAAAACGTCTTGCCGTTTCTTTCATTACAGCAAAAGCAGCAGGAAGAATTTCTATGAGGACATCTTCGATTTTTGAAGTAATCGTTTTTTCGATTTTTTCTATGCTGGCATAAATCTTTTCTTTCTCTTCATCTTCGATTTCAAGATTATTCTCAATCCGGCTTTTTAATTCCTCAATTTCTTTTTCTTCACCTTGGATATGAGATGCTATCTTTGATTTGAATTCATTTGTTTTTTCCCTGAGTCTATCATTGGAAAGCTTACAAATGACTTCGTACTCTTTATGTATTTTATCTACAAGAGGAAGTAATGCTTTAACATCTTTTTCAGATTTACTTCCGAATAATTTTTTTAAAAACGTTGCCATATATTAATTAATGATAATGTACAAAAGTACACGAATTTGATTAATAAATGTCAATAAAATAAAAAAGCTGCTATTTATACCGATACGTAACAGGTCGCCGTGGCGACTGCAAAAATAATTTTTCAACAAGCGTTACTATCGGCATAACTCGTTCTAATAATTTTTTCAAAATGGATAAGAACGAGTATAAAAGCAGCTTTGAAAAAGGAAGTATTTTTTTAAGAATGTTCTTTCACCACATCTTTAAGAGTTACACTTCTCTTTTTAAGTTCAATGCGGCATTTCGAGAAATTATTAACGGGCCATCCCTGCCACAGAACATAATTTCCGTAATTGTCTTTAGTGTTATATACAGCAGTAGTTTGGCTGTCGAATTCCCAATACATCATATCGCCGGTAGCATCGAAATCAACTTTTACATCCATAAATTTATGATAAATAACCAGGTCGAGGTAATCCTGTGTGATACCTAGTAAATCCAGTAATGTTGTTAAAGCTTTCTGACCGGGAAGCCCTTCGAGTTTCATTTCAATGGTAAATCGTTCTTGCTGACCTCCGCCAATAAAGAATTCCCCTCCATTATTAAAATCAAGGCTAAGATAATTGAAGGTCTGATCAATTTGTGATGCTATGGTTGTGTATTTATTGTCGCCATAAACGATATACATGAATAATGGTCCTGCCGTTGACGATACCGAATTATCACTTACTAAATAGAAAGCCACTACCGGAAATTCAACTTTACTGGTAATGTTGGTGCCTTGTTCATTATAAACTGCGGTAACTTCCCAAACTCCTTCCATTTTTGTTTTGGTAGGAGTTTCATCTTTAAGACATGAAGAGAAGAAAATAAAAAATATAACAAAGCTTAATGGTTTTAAAAGTACGATTCTGCGCTTTTTCATAAGAGGTGGTATTAAATTCAGCGTATAAATTTACAAAAAAAATGCCATTATATGAGTAGTGTAGATATTTGGATAGACAGTATTTTTATAGCAATTATTGGAAAAATAAAAAGCCGTAGGTCATACGGCTTTTTTTAAATTTTTAATATTCATCTTCATGAAAGAAGAAATCTTCTTTCGTAGGATAATCGGGCCAGATATCTTCGATGCTTTCGTAGACCTCACCTTCGTCCTCTATTTCCTGGAGGTTTTCAATAACTTCCATAGGTGCGCCTGAACGAACTGCATAATCTATCAATTCTTCTTTGGTAGCGGGCCAAGGGGCATCTTCCAGCTTCGATGCTAATTCAAGTGTCCAATACATATGGTTAAGTAATTTTGTGCAAAAATAATCTTTATAACATAAAAGTCAAGAGAAAAAAATAAAAACCTTGATTATTTTTCAACAGAATAATTAATATATTGTTTTTGAATGTGTTAATATTTATGAAATTGCGGTATCGATAAAGCGCTTAAAATTGTATAAAAAATTCTAAGTTATTATTTTAACCCTGATGGCATTCAATCCTTTTGGTCCTGACTCAGTTTCAAAAGTAACTTTATCATTTTCTTTTATCCTGTCAATCAATCCATTTATATGGACAAATATGCTTTCCTGCGTTTCATGGTCTTTAATAAAACCATAGCCTTTTGAATCATTAAAAAATGTAACAGTACCTTTTCTTATTATATCAAGGGGTTCGATGTCTTCTTTTTTCGAGATACTAATTCTGATGTCTTCTGTTTTAATTGTATTCTTTATATTCGGATCGGGTGGAGTGGAAGTAATATTGCCGTTATGATCAACGTAAGCAAACATTTCTTCGAGACTTTTACCTTTATCAGAGTTGGCTTTGCGTTCTTCTTTTTTTTGTTCTTTCTCTTTTTTCTTTTTTTCTCTATTTTTTTCTTTTTCCCTTTTATTGAATGTTTCGTGTGATCTACCCATAATTTATTTTTAGTGATTTTTTTGTATAAAAAGCAAACCCTGAATTTAGGAATAACTTATTTTTTGCAAAGATAACAAATTATAGGGAATGGAACACAAAACACCGCTTAGGACTGCTGTGGCTGTATTTGCTAATGATTGAATAATAAAATTCCAGTAATGATAATATTTCTTGGTAATGTTTTTTAGCTTTCATCTTTATAATAAATTTTATAATATTTTCGTCCGTCCTTCTCAACGCCTTGTTCTATCAGCTCTCTGTCGCCATGAATATAAATGTGAAAGTTCTTATCCAGTTTCAAAACACTTTTAAAAATGCGTGCTTGTTTTTTTACAGCTTGTGATGAAATCTCAAAACTATCGTTCAGGCTTAATTCGTTGTCTCCCCTGTATATTTCATCAAAGTTTCGGAATGATTTTATAATTCCTGTATCCTGGAAAACTTCTTTTTCAAATTCTTTCTTTTCGAATGTTTCGTGTGTTTTGAAATAATCAACGGAGCGGTTCAGCAAGTCAATCTGGTCGGCTTTGCTCACTTCAAATTCGTCCGACAATTGTTTCGTCACGAAGTTTTTTGCAATGGTCAGGAATTCTTTTGTTTGGTGGAATTCATTACGGATTGGTGTTATATTCAGAAAATCATCTCTCCAATACTGTGCTTCCAGTGATTTATTGGCATTATCAACAATCACTATTTTATAACCTTTTTCACGTTCGGTATTAAATATGATGCAAGCCTTATCAATTCCTTTTACTTCAAAACCATAATCATGCTGAATGACAAATTTTGATTTGTGGTTTATCATTTTAATGAAAGGGACATCTGTTTCTGATTTAAAAATCCCAATAGCTTCAACCATCTCATTATCTATTTCAACATCTGTAAAGTATGCAACATTCAATTCCCCTTCCTTTATTTTCGGGTGAGTTGATTGTTCATAAAGAAGTTTGGCAATATTCTGTGATGCCTCTATGAATGATTTAGGTTCAGAAAAAATTCCTTTGACTATTGTATAAACTTCATTTAAATTAAGTTTTACGGAATGTGTAAATGAAAATAATTCTTCAGTTTTTATTGGCAGTAAAAAATATGTTAGCAGTAGGTCTTTGGTGTCGGAAGCAAGGGCCGATACTTCGTCAGAAAGTGTGAGCTTTTCTTCTCGCTGCTTATTGCCAACATGATGGGTAATTAAATATTGAAGTTCTAATTGTGTGAAATCTAAATTCGTCATGGCGTATGGTGTGTGTTATATTAATTGTCGAAGTTTTTTATTCCTTATTATGGGTTGCTTTAATAATAAATGGGTTGTATATTTTGTAATTAAATTTAGGAATAATAAACTTTCTTAATGATTTGAAAGAAGGCATTTATAAATTTATTTATAAGTGATAAATTTACCCCAACTTCTTTTTTTAGCTTTCAAATTTGTAAGCTTATAAATATAAATGCCAGGCTTAAATTGTTGTATATTTATAGTGATTTTATTTTCAGTAATGTTATTAATATAAAGTTGTATCCTACTGTGAATATCGTAAATTGCAAGTTGAAAAGGTTCTGCATTAGGATTATCAAATCCGATTGTAATAAAATCTTTTGATGGATTTGGATATATTTTTGATTTAACAGGACTGAAATGAGTTTCAGAAATCCCTTCAACAAAATCCTGAATACATAAATCATCGAACATTAAACCATTAAGATTATTATCAATACTATCACTTATAAAAGTAAAGCGATATAATAATGTATCACCAATATTAACATTGAATACGGAACCATTATCTGCCAGTACAACATCAAAATATTTACATCCTCCTGAACGTCCCGTAAGGACAGGCTTTTGAGAGAACCATGTTATGCTAGCATTATAAACACTATCATTAATCAAATCTATCCATGTTGTTCCATTATCAGGTGAAAATTCTATTTTTCCAAAATCTTTTAATGAATCGGTTTCGCAATAAAATTTCCCCTGAAACATTTTACATCCGTAGATATCGCCAAATGTTGCCGTGTTTTTTATAATAAAAACAGAATGATTATTTATTGGATATGGATTAATTGTATCTGTAATTATAGTACGGGACGGGTATGCAGTATCGATGATTTGTTTTTGAGTTTTTCCAATTTGCCAGATATTTTGAGAATAATTAATGGTATCAATTGTTAAACGACACATGCATAAAGTATCATCAAAATTCAAACAATAATTATCGCAAGGTAATTGAGCATATATTGTGTGAATATTTAATGCAAATAAAAAAATAATTAGTTTTCTCATAGTTTTATTTTTATTTTAAGCAATATTAATGCAACGAGAACAAAACAAATATAAATATATTTAAGGAACCCAATTAATGATTTTAACTTTTTGCAATGATGTGTAAACATTTTACCTTTACAAAAAAAATTTCTATAAATGCTCGATAGAATAATTAATATAGATAAAGAATTGTTGCTTTTCTTTAACGGCATGCATAACTCTTTTGCCGATATTATGATGTATTGGATTAGCGATAAATTTATCTGGATTCCTTTTTATGTTTTTCTTTTATATAAAATTATCAGGATTTATAAATTGAGAACGATTGATGTTATTATAGGTATTGCTATACTGATTACAGCAAGCGATCAGATTTCGGTTCATTGCTTTAAAGATGTGTTTCAACGTTTGCGTCCTTGCCAGGATCCATCAATGCAAGGGCTTGTTCATTTGGTAAATGGCGAATGCGGAGGCTTATACAGTTTTGTTTCATCGCATGCTGCAAATACTTTTGCATTAGCATTTTTCTTAATCAGTGTTCTGGGAAAAAAAATAAGATGGATTACTTCGGTAATGATTATTTGGGCAACTGTAGTTTCATTTTCGCGTGTGTATCTTGGGGTACATTATCCGTTTGATGTTTTGTGCGGAGCAATATTAGGAATGATAATAGGTTTGCTTATCGGAAAAATTTTCAATTGGTATTTTCGAAAATTTGTTTTGAAGGAGACGCGGATTAACGCGGATTAACGCGGATTTAAAAGGATTGTAAGACCCTGGATACAAGTCTCAAGTTCCAAGTCCCAACTTACTACTTGCAACTTACTACTTACTACTAATGTCTTTCTATTCTTTTCCCTTAAATGGTCTTATAATCAGTCGTAGTGTGCGGTCGTAACTTATGTAATTCCAGAACCAGTCGAAAAATGTAAAAACTTTATTCCTGAACCCAATGATTGCCATCAGGTGTATGAAAAGCCAAATGAGCCAGGCAAGCATTCCCTGGAATTTTATTTTTCCTATATCGGCAACAGCTTTATTTCTGCCTATTGTAGCCATTGAGCCTTTATCAAAATATTTGAATTCAATTAAAGGTTCTTTTCTTTTTAATTTTAATAGATTTTTTGCAATCAGTTTGCCTTGTTGCATTGCTACTGATGCGACCATAGGATGTCCTTTGGGTGTTGTGTTCGAAATGAATGCAGCTACATCGCCTGCCACGAAAATATTTTCAAATCCTTCAATTTGATTATATGAATTTATATGGTAACGATTTCCGTGAATAATGGTACTTCCTGGTAACCCCTGTATTGTAGCGCCTTTCACGCCGGCTGACCATAAAAGTATTTTCGCATTGATTTCTCTTCCATCATTAGTATAAACTTTTTCACCATCAAAATTTTTCAAAAAAGTATTCAGCCATATTTCAACTCCCATGCGGGAAAGATAGTCGTATGCTTTTTTTGAAGCCTGTTCTGACATTACTCCCAAAAGCCTGTTGCTTCCTTCAAGTAAATAAATTTCCATGTTTGAAATATTCAGTTCAGGATAATCTTTTGCCAGCACATGTTTTTTTAATTCTGCAAGTGCACCGGCCATTTCAACTCCTGTCGGGCCACCACCGGCTATTACAAAAGTCATGTATGCCTTACGCTTTTCAAGGTCTTCAATGTGTGTTGCTTCTTCGAAGTTTTGTAGAAGTATGCTGCGAATATCAAGTGCCTGCGGGATATTCTTCATTTGCATCGATTTCTGTTCAAGTAATTTGTTTCCGAAAAAATTACTTTCGCTGCCGGTTGCAATTACTAAATAATCGTAGCGAATGCATCCTATTGATGTGCATAGTTCTTTTTTTTCCGCATCAATCTTGTTTACTTCAGCCATGCGGAAAAAAACATTTTTAAAATGTTTAATATATCTTCTTAACGGGTAAGCAATAGAGCCGACTTCAAGCCCGCTTGTAGCAACCTCATACAGCAATGGTTGAAATGTATGATAATTATTTCTGTCGAGAAGAACTACCTGAAATTCGTTTTGGTCAACATGTTTTATCAGCGACAATCCTGCGAAACCGCCGCCAATTACTACAACCCTGGGTAGCGCTGATGATGGTACATTAATATTCATAACTTTTTGTTAACTTAAATTTCCGAATTCTTTTGCAGTCATTTCGTCAATTTCAACTTTGAAAAGAAAAACATTTTTTATTGCCGGTTCCGAATATGTGAAATCTTTTTTTACATATTGCTGCATGATGATATTCATGGCTTCGATTTTCTTATCAATATCTTCAATAAACACTACTTTGCCGTAACAGATAACACTTTTATAGCTCATGATGTAACTGCATGCTACGTTTTCACTCTGACAACTTAGTTTATAACCATTACTGAATGCAACACATACACGATTATTTTTTTTGAGTATATCAATTTTTCTTCCGGCTTGCCCTGAATGCAGGTAAATGCATTTGTCTTTATAACCAAAATTAAATGGTAAAACATAAGGCATATTATTTTCATCAACCATTGCAACATGACAGCATTCGCATTTGCTTATGATGTCGTCCATTTCCCATTGTTTGGTAATGATTCTTCTTTTTTTCGGCATAAGCTTTTTTTTACAAAGATATTTCTTTAAAAATCTAAAACAAAATCACAAAAAATTTGTTACTTTGAATGAAAATTAAATTTTATGAAGCGAAGTATTTTATTTTTTTTATTGTTGCTTTTTACATTTTCTGCAATGGCACAAACCGGGAAATATTGGGTTTTCCTGAAGAATAAGAAAAATGTTACATTCGACCCTTATTCATATTTTGATAAAAAAACTATTGAGAGAAGAATAGCATACAATATTCCTTTGCTTGATTCTACTGATTTTCCGTTGAATGAAGAATATGTAAATACAATAGTAGTGCAGGTTGATTCGGTTTCGCAGTGCAGCCGTTGGTTCAACGCTATGGCGGTATACGCTAATGAACAACAAATTGAAAAAATAAAATCATTTTCTTTTGTGAAAGAAGTTGAACCGATGATGATGATGTGTAATGTTGCCGAAAAAAATACTGCTGACTGGGACACTATAATAAAACCGGAGCAAATGGAATTAATGGAAAAACAATTGACATTGATGGGTGGTGATAAATTTGAGAAAGCAGGAATTGATGGTAAAGGAATTCGTATTGCCATTTTCGATGGAGGATTCCCTACAGTGAATACCAGCCCAGTTTTTGAACATATCCGTAAAGACGGAAGAATTTTAAAAACATGGGATTTTACAAAAAATAAAGAATTTGTTTATAGTTATATTTCGCACGGAACCTCTGTAATGTCGTGTATTGCAGGAATGGTTAATGGGAAAAAAATTGGCCTTGCTACCGGCGCTGAGTTTATACTGGCACGCACCGAAGTTCAAAGCGAGCCATTCTCGGAAGAAGAAAACTGGCTTGCTGCCGTGGAATGGGCTGATAAGAATGGTGCAGATATTATAAACAGTTCGTTAGGATACACCTATCATCGTTATTTCCAAAACCAGATGGACGGGAAAACAAGCCTCGTTTCACGCGCAGGGAACCTTGCTGCAAAAAAAGGAATGTTAGTTGTTAATGCTGCTGGCAATGATGGTGATAATGACTGGAAAGTTGTTGGTACACCTGCTGATGCCGATAGTGTTCTGTCGGTAGGTGGAATTGATGCATGGACAAAATATCATATTTCATATAGTTCTTTTGGTCCCACTACTGATAAAAGAATGAAACCAAATGTTTGTGCAGTGGCGCATGTTATTGTTGCAGGAAAAAACGGGTTGAATGCATCCGACGGTACATCATTTGCCAGTCCGCTGATAGCAGGATTTGCGGCATGTGCATGGCAGAAAGCACGCAGCCTTTCAAATATGCAACTGTTTAATCAAATTGAAAAATCAGCAAACCTTTATCCTTACTTTGATTATGCACATGGTTATGGAGTGCCGCAGGCATCATACTTTACAGATACTACAATAACATTTAAAGAACGTACATTTACTTTTGATGTTGAAAGTAATGAGGTAAATGTAAATATCAAAAATTTTTCTTACGAGAATAATGATGATAATTTACTTTATTATAATATTCAGAAAGATGATGGTGTGCTTCTGGAATACAATGTACTTAATGTTTCGCAGGAAAAAGTTTTCAGCGTAAAAATATCTGATTACAAAAAAGGGTATAAACTCAATGTGCATTATAATGGTTACACAGATTCATATTCATTTTAAAGGTTAAAATTATGAGAAAGATTTTTTTAATACTGTCATTGTTCGTATTTGTTGCGATAACTCCTGCGCAGAATGTTTTACTTCATAAAGAGGTTAACGATTCAATAATACAAAAATATGGTCCAAACCTTAGAAATTTTCATCACCTGTTTATAAGCATGGGATTTGTTATGGGTGAACCGGATTCATCAGGTAGTGATATTTTATACGGGAACTCAACAAACTATTTGGTGGGCTATCGTTATAAATTAAAGCTTTCAAACTGGTTTGCGATTGGGTACGACATTGATATCAGTTCATATTATTTTCGTTTGAAACAGTCATTAACAAAATGTACTCCCGATTCCATTTTACATGATAAGGAGAAATTTATCATTGGAAATGTTGGTGGCGACCTTTATTTACGATTTAATTACGGACGTCGAGGTAATAGAGTTGGTAATTTCATTGATCTTGGCGGGTATGGCGATTTGAAAACAGCAGCAAAACACTTTACCAAAGATAAAATGCTAAATGGAAATGTTGTTGAAGTAAACACATCACATTTAAAATATGTGAACAAATATAATTACGGAGCAATGGCGCGTGTAGGATTCAACAGGTATGTTATTTATGGCTGCTACAGATTGTCGGATATTTTTAAAGATTCGCAATATCCCGAACTTCCAAGGATTACAGTGGGATTACAGATAGGGTTACATAAATAAAATTCAAAAACCAAGTTCCAAATTCAAAAAAATAATCAGTGTAAATCTGTATCATCCGTATAATTCGTGTTCTATTAAATTTTAATTTTATTTTTTTTATACCGATTGTATATATGTAATAGTCCAATATACCGATACGGAAATGATTTATTCATAACTTATTTTATTTTAAAGGTATTCATGATCTCAAAAGTTCTGTTGCAAGATTTCCTATCGGCATAACAGATTCTAAGCACAATTTGTTTTACTAATTTGCTAAGATTCTGTATAAATTGTACTATAACATCTATGTCATCGGCATAACCATTGTAAAATTTAAAATATCCTTTGGACTATTTTAAATTAACAATTGGTATTACACGAAATTTTTAATGAGAAACAAAGAAAAATTTTACTTCTTTCTTATCATCATAAGCCCATCACGCAAGGGGAGAAGGATATTTTCAACGCGTTCATCATTTTGAATAAAATCATTAAACTCTTTAATGCCACGTGTTTCCTTGTCGGATGATTTTTCTTCCATAACTTTTCCATCCCACAGTACATTGTCGGCAACAATGATTCCGCCGGGTTTCACTTTATCAAAAACCAATTTGTAATAATCAAGGTATTGTTCTTTGTCGGCATCGATAAAAACCAGGTCGAATGTTTCATTCATCTTTGGAAGCAATTCAAGTGCATCACCGATATGTAATTTTATTTTTTCTGAAAAGCCTGATTTATCAATGTATTTGCGAATTATTTCTTCAAACTCGGGATTGATCTCGATACAATGTAACACACCGTTTTTTTGTAATCCTTCAGCAAGGCATATTGCCGAATAGCCTGTATATGTACCTATTTCAAGAATATTTTCAGGTTGTAACATTTTGCTGATGATGCTAAGCAGTCGACCTTGTAAATGTCCTGAAAGCATACGCGGGTAAATCATTTTAACATGTGTTTCCCTGTTGAGTTCCTTTAATAATGCAGGTTCTTCTGATGTATGTTCTTCTGCGTATTGCAAAATTTCATATTCTGATTTCATAATGCCGATTTAAATATTAGCATACTGAGTTTACGTGTTGAAAAAATATCATTGGCAACATCCATCAGCTGGTTTGCTGTGATGTCGTCAATTTTTCTGCTTATCTCTTCAAGAGTATCTACTTTATGGTACACAGAAAAACTTTTTCCCATCGAAAGCATTTCATTTAAATTGTGGTCGTATGAAATAGCCAGTTGTCCGATGAGTTGTTGCTTGGCATATTTAAGCTGAAGCGATCCTATTTTGTTTTCACGCAGTTTCTGAAGTTCTTTATGAACCAGTAATATTACTTTTTCCATGTACTGGTCTTCGGTGCCCATATAAATCTCGAAAGAACCCGTGTCGGAATAAGGGTTGTATGATGAATCGATATTGTAGCAGAAACCAAATTTTTCTCTTATGTTCATACTCAGGCGCGAGTTCATTCCTTGTCCGCCAAGAATATTACTTAGCAGTATCAGCGGGTTTTTCATTTTATGTTTGCTGCTGTATGCATGATTACCTATAACACAATGAGTCTGGTGTATGGGTTTTGAAATTATTTTTTCAAAAGTTTTATTTCCGGTAAAATGTTTTCGTTCCCATTTCCTTGTGTTATTAGCTTTTTCACCGTAATGTTTTAATGCCAGTGTTTTCAGTTCTTCAAAAGAAATATTCCCTACGGAGCATATCACTACCTGGTTGGTGTTATAACAACGTTTAATGAAGCGCTGAAGTTTTGAGCGCGAAATGGACCTTATACTTTTTGGCGTGCCCAGAACGTAGCGGCCTATAGAGTGATTTCCAAATAACTGTTTTTCGAATTCGTCAATAATTTCTTCAGCGGGATTATCTTTATATGAATTGATCTCATCGAGCACCACATCTTTTTCTTTTTCAATTTCCTTTTCAGGGAATGTTGAATTGAAAACAATATCCGACATCAATTCCAATGCACGTTCATAATATTTATTCAGGAAAGAAGTGTATACACAGGTATCTTCTTTAGAAGTGAATGCATTAATTTCGCCGCCAACATTTTCCATGCGTGATAATACCTGGAACATATTACGGTTGGAAGTGCCTTTAAAAATAACATGTTCAATAAAATGAGCAATGCCCTGTTCGTTCTCATTTTCATCGCGCGAACCGGTATTGATTATAACTGCGCAATGCGATACAAGCGAAGGGGTTTGTTTGTGAACAAGCTGGATGCCGTTAGGTAAAGTATAGTTCTGGTACATTATTTTTTATATTCCTGCAAAAGTAATCAGAATTGTTGGCCGGAGGAAGAAATATAATTTATAGAAAAAAGAAATAGTTTATTGTTTTGGATTACTGGTCTTCTCGATTGGATGAATTATTTTAAGTTCGATAAGCTTTTCTTTTGGAGTATAGCGTAAACATAACCCTATAGCAGCAATAATGATTATCCTGATAATAAGTTTGCTGCCTAAATTTTGTTTCTGCATAACACTTATGACAATTGATAAAAGAAGCGTCATACACCCGGTATTGATCATTACGATATACCCAGGATAGTTTTGGATGCGAAATAATATTCCAACAACACAGATACTAAATGCCCAATAAACTAATTTATTTAAAAATTTTACCATTACTGATGCATCCGGTTCCATTGACTTATAAGCGAGTAAAAAATAAACCAATGAAAGAGTTCCTAACGATATTAAAAGTAAAATTCTTCCTTGTGAAATGTCAAATGATTTTAAGATCAAGCCTGTTAATATAAATAATACTGCAATACTTTCAATGGCTGTTAATTTCGTGATTAATTTATTGGCAAGTTTGGCAAGGATTTCATTTTGATTATTCATGAGTGTTTTTTTTTGATTAAAAATTATTTTTTTCAATTCGGTTTTTTACTGTGGTCCATGTTTCGGTGATCAGGAAACTTTCTTCCATGTATGCAATTATTTTTTCAAAACGTTTCATTGGTATGGCAAATGATAAAACATTTTCGGGAACACATGGACGTGCCGAAGGGTCGAACATTCCTATAACGGCTCTTTGTCGTTCTGTTTTACTTTCAAGAAAAGGATAATAAACAATACTTCCGCAACCTGCGCCAAATGGAGTAATGGTGCCGTTGGGGTCAACCTGGTCGAAATTGGCAAGCGTGAACAATCCCGACAACACATCAGGTTTTGCAAAAAATATAACTACATCCGGTTCATCGGTTTCACTAATATTATCCCAACGTTTGAAAACAATATTTTTCCCTTCGATTGGCAGTTTGCTTTGATTCTTCATTAATTCCAAAACCATTTCCGGAGTGTGGATATAACGTTCGCCTTCCATGTTTGCATTTCCGCACGAAAGAAAATACTCAAAACCCGGACGCATTTTATCGGTAAAGCCCAAATATCTTTTAGCGCCGCCACAGGCAATAGCATCAGCCTGATAGACGAGCGATTTTCCATTTCTTACTTTTGCCAATTCACAAATAAGGCAACTTCTTCCTTTAGGTTTTTCTGCCCATTCAGCGCCAGCATCATTATCGGAATAAAAAAAAGTTATTGGAAGCTCGGCATTACCAAAATATTTTTTCCAAAGTGTGATGAATTTTTCTTTCAGTTCGGGTTTCATGATTTGAAAATTATTTTTTATGTGGAATACTATCTATTTGTCAAAATAAATGAACATAAGAATAAAAAGATTAATATGATAAAATATTTTTCAAAAATTATAACGTTCTCGCACTTGCTGTTCGGTGGCGGTTTTAACCGATAAATTATCTAGAAAGCACTAAAGCTTGCCTTACTGCTTTCCTGTCCAACGAGCCACAAACCCACCACTGACAGCAAATGCGTGTTAGCGGTTCGGGCTTCCTTTTGTCCGAAGCCGTCAAGTCCAGTGTCCGCACAACTGTTCATTAGAAGTTTGTTATCGTGTTCGTTAAGTTTGTGGTCATGTCGTCTGTTCCTCTTTTACATAATAGCTCTCTAAAAACCTAAGTGTGTTAGATATTTTTTGTTGCACTCTGTCGTCAGCAACTGATTTGTTGTATTGAGCAAAATTATCACGAATGTTCTTGCTCATATTTTTTAGTGCCTCATCATTGACTGTACCTTTTACAATATTCAAAACAAATTCGTCTGCTCTTTCGTTTCCTGTTTTGTAAGGTACTTTATATCTTTTAGCATAAGGTAAAAGAAATTCGTCAAGATTATGTCCTCTGTTTGCAATTTCAGTTGTAAAACTTTCGTCAAGAACTGTCCCTGCCCAATGTTGTTCGTCCGCTCTTAAATGTGCTTTCACAAGACCCTTACCGTAAACGGAATTGATATTGTAAATACCACCACCTCCATTATTTTGTTTAAAGTCAACATAAACCATCTCTCCAAAAACCAAAGAACCTCTTACAGGAAAACAAAAGTCAATCGCTTGCCAGTTGAATTTGTAAGCGACTTCAAGAATTTCTATAAGCGAAGTTTCGCTGGTGTCGTTTGTGAAGAAAACAACTGTGTCAGAAAAGTTGATGCAGTTAATTTTTGATTTTGAAATATCTGCAATCACTCCGTGAGGTGCATCTTTAAACTTACCTTGTCCAAGTGCACTTTCCATGTCCCGAAAATTGTTGCCGATAATTCGACTTTGATATTCCAAGTCGTTGTTCTCAATGAACTCCTTAAAACCTAAGTAGTCAAAATATGCAATAAATCTATTCATGTCCTGTCATTGTTTCTGTTCGTTTTTTTACAATCAGTTTCAAGTTAGCTCTATCGTCTTAGCCTGACCGCTAACTTTAGTATTGCTCTATTGAATATATTTCTTCTAAATCATTACTTCAACTTAGCCGGGTAATCTTTATCAAAATAAATCCAGAATGTTGGCGAGTAACCTCTAAGGTTAAGGGAATCATCATAGTTTTCGCGCATCAGCATTACGCCGCAAACTTTTTTATTGAAAGAAAGTTTTTTATCATCATACGACCATTCTTCCAGGAAACGCACTTTAGAAATTTCTTTTATATCTGTTATGTTTTTAATCACGGTGTCCTTATACACATTAGTATTATTGGGATCCTGGATTGAAATGGTATCTACTTTATTAAGAATACCTTTTGCCTGTTCGGGTGTAAGCGGTGTATTATCGTAATCGTAGGCTTTTACCTTACCTGTATATGCAAGGTCGAGAATGGTTTTTACAAAATTCTCTCTTTTGGAACCTTCAATATTTTCGCGCCACCAGTCGTAATCAGCATTGGGCGATTTTATAAAAACATCATACTGTATACGCTCAACCAAAATATTCTTGTCTTTGTTTTCGGTTTCGGTATTGCTGTTATTGCTGCACGATAACATAAATAATGCAGGCAGCGAAAGCAGGAAAAAAGAAATTTTTTTCATAATGTTTGTGTTTAGTTTTTTATAAATGTTCCTGAATAAATATTTTTGAGTGTGCTTATTTTAATAACATAAAAACCCCCGGGTTTATTGTTCACGTTTACTGAAATGCTTTTATTCGCGGGCATAGTTAATTTTTCGGAATGCACAATATCGCCAATGCTATTGTATATTGTCATATCGGCTTTTTCATTTTCATTGATACCGGGGATATTGATATTTATTTCGCTTTCTGCAGGATTGGGATATAACTGCACTTTATCATTATGCAATTTATTTTCTGGAATGGAAAGCGTGGAATAAGAATCGAAATACATTATGTACGAACCGGGAATGATTACTGTTGGATTGCCGATTATTTCGTTTTCATTCTGCATAATTCTGTAATCGTCTTCTGTGTGTAATTCAATAGAACTTCCAAAGGTAGCGCTGATAATTCCTTTCTTAGCCAGGTATGACCTGTACAATCCGCATGATACCTGCATTGTAGAACTTGAGCCCCCTGCATTCCAATGAAAGCTGGAATCTTCCTGGAATGTATAACCATCAATTGATGAACACCTGATCAGTCCCGAATCATTTTTAGTTAAGAAAAGATTCCATAAGGAGTTTACTTTGAAAACATCGGGGTTGGAAATGCCTGCTGAATCAAAATAACTAATTCCGGGTTCTTCGGTAAATGTAACTCCATCAGAGGATGCAGCATGATGTAATTCAATATGTGAGTTGTGATCGTAGCTCAGATAAAATAATCTTATTCTCCAGTCGGGAAGCATTACAGCACAAGGGTCCGACTTGTGTACAACAGATGAGCCATTGATAATTACTTCTTGTGGTGTTGAAAAAAAATCACCATCCGGCGAAGAGGTAACCATTATCTTTTCAGTATCGGCAGCACTTTCCATTTTTACATAATACAATAATACCTGGTATGCTGAATCAATTACTGCGCTGGGTTTTGCTGCCGGGGAAATTGAAAATGCAAAATCGCGGGTAAAATCAATTTCATTAATTGATGAGGCCATATATACTTTACGTTCCCAGGGATTATATGTTTGAGAAAAAACAAAAGAACATGAAAATATTATGGAAAAGAAAAAGAAATATTTTTTCATCGTAGGGAATTTTATGGGATAAAGTTAGAAAAATTATTTTAAAACCTATTTATACTCGTTCTTATCAAGAATGCAAAAGCAAATTTGATTAGAACGTGTTATACCGATAGGAACGCTTGTTGAAAAATTATTTTTGCAGTCGCAGCGGCGACCTGTTCCGTATCGGTATATTACCAATTGTAAATTGAATTTGAAATGGCGGTCATTCTGAGTTCATCGAAGAATGAATCGCATACAGAATGTTCACATTTCGATAAACTCAATGTGACATATCTGACTTAACATTATACTATATTAATTCAATAATTTGATTTGTTTCTTTGACTTCCTCTATATTATTACTTTGTGAACCTCTGTGTTAAATAAACGAATTATTTGTAATAATTTATTTCATAGATTTTGTGAATTAATCTGTATAAATTCCTGCTTAACTTTTTTTAACCCTTGTTAACGTTTGTTTATAGAATTGTATAGTTAAGCTGGTGTAAATTTGTTGCGTAAAAAGAAGGAGGTTGTTATGACAACAAAAATAAAAATTGCATTTCTCATTTTAATGATGACCACATGCAATATAATTTTTGCACAGGAAAATAATTCGCAAAGCAAATCGTACATGAAAATTAAAACCATGAAAATAATTAATGGCGATACGATTATTAATGAAAAAGAATATACCGGCGATGGCAATATGAATATTGAAGACTCGCTGACCGGGGAGGGATTTGGGAATTTTAATTTCAATTTTGACCAGGGAAATTATAATTCTGATATGATGAAAAAGTTTTCGGATATGCAGAATATGTTTAAGGATTTTAGTTTTGGCGCTGACGATTTTTTTAAGAACGATTTTAATATTCCTGAATTTGAATACAATTTTAATATTGATTCAATAATTAGGGAATTCAATTTTCCGGGAAGTAACGATTCATTATTCCGCGATTTGAATGATCATCGGATGATAATAAAAAGTTATAAAGACAAACAGGATAATGAATCTATTGATAAAACTGAAAAACCCGATATGGATATTCAGCTTTTCGGCAAAGATGACAAAGGCAGAAATGTAGTATTCAACAAAAAAATAATTATCGAGAACGACGATTCAAAAAAAGAAATTAAAAACTGTAAATCTTCAATTGATATTGAAGTTTTCCCAAACCCTGCGGATGGTTATTTTAATATTTCATTTCCGTTAGATGAGAAAAACAAAACCATAATAACTGTTTCTGATGTGAATGGCAAGCAACTGCTGAAAGAGATATTGGAAAAGGCTGATGGACTTTATACACGTCAGTTTGATATGAAAGCATATGAGAAAGGAACTTATATGATAAACATAAAACAAGGTAAAAAGCAAGCTACAAAAAAAATTATTATTTCATAGTTTTATATTGATGTTAGAATAATTGGATGGAGTTGGGCTTCCCTTTTTTATATTCGGGAGGCCTTCTTTTTTAGTTCAAAGCTGAAACCCCAAATCTCAAATCTTAAATCTCAAATTATTTGTGTAAACCTAAAGTCAAAAGTATATAGGAGTAGTGGCTTGTTAAGGTTAAAGTTATTTGTTGAAAGTAAAATTCCATCGCACCATATTTCGATAAACTCAATATGGCGCCAGGCGCACGGTCAGGCTGAGTTCATCGAAGCCTGATGATGAATAAAAAATAATTTTATTTTCTTTCGACTTTAAACCATCAACCAAACCAGCGGCTCAACCTAAAAACACAAAACAAATATTCAATTCATAATTCATAAATCTCAAATCTTAAATCTAAAATTATTTATGTAAACCTAAAGTCAAAAGTATATAGGAATAGCGGCTTGTTAAGGTTAAAGTTATTTGATGAAAGTAAAATTCCATCGCACCATATTTCGATAAACTCAATATGGCGCCAGGCGCACGGTCAGGCTGAGTTCATCGAAGCCTGATGATGAATAAAAAATAATTTTATTTTCTTTCGACTTTAAACCATCAACCAAACCAGCGGCTCAACCTAAAAACACAAAACAAATATTCAATTCATAATTCATAAATCTCAAATCTCAAATCTGAAATCAAAAATTTTTACCTTATTTCCTCTATACATTATACCCCTATACCTATTTTTAACTAAAAAGATTTTGAATTTCAGCAGCGTACTTTTTATTAAGGAAAGTTCTTCTGAGTTTAAGGGTAGCAGTGAGTTCGCCGGTTTCTATACTCCAGTCGTTTTTCATCAACTCATAGCTTTTTATTTTTTCGGTATCACCAAAGTGTTCATTATATTTTGCTATTTCTTTTGCAAAACGTTTTTTGATACGTGGTAAATTAAGCATTTCATCGTTTGTTGTATAAACAATGCCTTTGTATGCACACCAGTTTCGCAGGTTGTTGAAATCAGGGACTACCAGTGCTGCCGCGAATTTCTGGTTTTCCCCAATGACCATAATGTTATCAATAAAATCGGATTCTTTGAATTTGTTTTCTATAAGTTGTGGTGCAACGTATTTACCAAATGATGTTTTGAAGATTTCTTTTTTCCTTCCGGTAATTTTTAAAAAACCATCATTGTCTATTTCGCCAATATCGCCTGTGTGAAACCATCCTTTATCATCAATGGCTTCCTTTGTGAGTCCAGGTTCTTTATAATATCCTTTCATAATTATTGGTCCATACACAATGATTTCCCCGTCATCTGCAATTTTTACTTCAACGCCCTCCAGCACTTTTCCTACAGTTCCGAATTTTGTTCCTTTAGCAATAATATCATTGCAGGTAATTACAGGTGATGTTTCGGAAAGCCCGTATCCTTCAAGCACACGAAACCCGGCAGCCCAGAAAATACGTGCAAGTCTTGGTTGTAGTGCTGCTCCGCCGCTAACAATAATGTCAAGGTTATTACCCAGGCTTTGTTTCCATTTTGAGAACACTAATTTCCGTGCAAGTTTCAATTCCATTTCGTATAACCAGCCTTTTGCTTTATCAAGCTCATAACGGTGTCCAAGGTGTAAAGCCCAAAAGAAAATATATTTTTTGATACCTTTAAGTTTGCTTCCTGTATTCACTATTTTATCATAAATTTTTTCAAGAAGGCGGGGAACAACACACATGATGTGTGGTTTTACTTCTTTAACATATTCACCTACATTAGCAATGTTATCGCAGTAGTATACCGAGTATCCTTTATACAAATAAAAATAATTAACGGTTCTTTCGTATACATGACAGATAGGGAGAAAGCTCATTGCGCGTACTCCCGGTTCGTAAGGAGGGATTTGGGAAAAAGCGATAAAGTCGGTTATAATATTTTTGTGAGTCAGTAATACCCCTTTGGGATTGCCTACAGTTCCTGATGTGTATATAATTGTTGGAATATCGTTTTCGGTTATTGAATCTTTGATGGATTGTAATTTTTCAGGAACTTTATTTTTTTCTCCAAGTTCAATAAGCTCTCCCAAATGCGGAAGTCCCTTAAGGTTTTTAAATGTGTATACAGTTTTTATGGTTGGGATATTTGGCAAAATATGACTTATCCTGCGATACATTTAAATGCCTGCAACAAAAATATATTTTACTTCAGCATGTTTTAAAATATATTCGTAGTCTTTGTCGCTTATCGTGGGATATATGGAAATATGTATCGCCCCGATTTGTTGTACGCCCATATCAATAAAGTTCCATTCGGGTCTGTTGAATGTTATTGATGCAATTTTATCGCCCTTCTCAATACCGAGAGCAAGCAAACCATAACTTATATTGTTTACATTTTCAACAAAACCGGTTGTACTGAATTTTACCCAGGCATTATTATCTTTCCCTGCAAGAGCATCAGTCCGTTCGGGCCAGTTCTCGTGATATTGGGAAACAAGATCAAAAATTCTTTTTATTTCCATGAAAATAATATTAAATAAGCAGTGTAAGCTTTATAATTTATTCCCTATAAAAAAATAAGAAATAAGTAGTATTTTGAAAATTGGTAAAAATTAATTTTTATACCAATTGTTAATTTAAAATAGCCCAAAGGATATTTTAAATTTTACAATGAATATGTCATCGGTATTATAATTCAAAGCGGCAAAAATAAAAAAAAATAAAATCATTTACGTTAAATAGATAAATCGTAAATATAATTATATTTATAGATACATGAATTCGATAAATAAATATTCAAAATGATTTTCATTTGCTTAATTAATAACTGATGTTACTTAAAATCATTATTTGTATCGAAACAACATTATTTTATTATTATTATGTTCCGTTTGGGACAACAGCTTGGTATAGAAAGGTACAACTCACTTCTTATTGTACCGTAGGTACTAAACTTTCAAGACTATATAGCTTTCAAGCACGCTCAGTTAATTGGGTTGTGCCTATCTGCCTCGTCGATCCGCTTACCATCGAGGCGGGCAAGGCTGGCGGCATATACTCTTAAAATACTTTTTTATTCGCTTTTTGCTTTCATCATATCCTTACTTATTTTTATCAGGTGGAAAGTCTTAACAAGCGTTCCGCTTTTATCAAAGATTTCTATTTTTTGCTCTTTTGCTTTATATTTCCATTTCCCATCTTGCATTTCGTGTTTATCACTTGGCGAAAGTGCAAGCCAGGAACAATTCTTACCTTTTTTGAATTCGACTTTATATCGGAATCTTCTTGGAGGTAACTCTTTATAATCGCATGGTCTATATACTGTAAATGCAGAATCCGGGTTGCATTCTTCGTTTGAATGCACCCAGCAGCCAATAATATCAGATTTAGTGATCTTGTGTTTTTGAGAATAGCAGGAAATAAAAGAAAAAATAATTGCAATTAATAAAATTGTTTTTTTCATCTGTTTAAATTTTAAGTTTTTATAGTTACCCGCCTTGTCAGTCGGGCAGGCCCACCTTGCCAGTCGGGCAGGCTCGATAGCACTCCCGATATTCATCGGGACGCAACACGGGCTTGCTCGTGAATATCCATGCTTTATTTTTTCCTTCACTTATTTTAATCATTTTGTTTAGTACAAATTTATCGTTTGCATGGATATTTCATACAGCTATGTTTTTATTTTATAAAATCAAAATTATAAATTTTTAAACTTTGCTAATTTAATATTTTATTTTTCATCATCATCCGGTAAAAAGAATTCGATTTTACCGCATTGCGGACAAAAATATAAATCGAACGATTCGCGATTAGTAAAGAGTTCAAACAAATCACCTAATGCACCAATTCTAGTTCCTTCGTGGAATTTACTGTTCCCTTTGTATAGCATAGGAACATTACATCGCAAACAATCTATTTTCATTTTGCCTTCGTAACTTTTGTTGTCGCGTGGTATGGCATTTATCCCAAGTTTATGCTGACAGTTAGGGCAGAATTCAAACGAAGCATCAACTTCTTTGTTACAATTCGGGCAGACATCTAAAAATTCATTTTTCGGAACCACTCTTTTTTCAGAAAAACTGTATTGGCAATTCCAGCATATGTCGAAATTTTCTTCAACCTCGGAATTGCAATTCGGGCATTTCTTAACAGTTGATTTATTTTCTTTTTGAACGGGAATATTTTTTAATAATAAATCAGCTTTTTCAAAATCTTCTTCTTTGATTTGTATGATTATTTGTTTGTCAAACGGATTAATTGAAGATGCTGCTAAATCAAAATGAATAGCAGAATCATTGACATTAACCTGGTATGGGATTCCGTTTGAGTCCAGAATACCTATTAACTCAGATGCTTCATCAAAGTTGGGAAACCTTCGAAATTCGATAAAATTATCCATAATTTATTTTAAAACTATTTCTATCAAATATAGGTAATATTATTAAACCTATTGAAATAAAGAAACAATCAACAATTGAACAATCGAAGAGTTGAACAATTGAACAGTTGAATTGAACTACAAACAGCAAACCACAAACAATTAAACACTCTTATAAGTATGCACTGTATTCGCTTGTGCAGTGGGCAATACAAGCATTTCGTTTATATTTACATGAGCCGGCAAAGTTGTAGTGAAATAAATAGTTTCCGCTACATCCATTCCTGTTAGTGGCTTGAAACCTTTGTAAACATTGGCTGCGGTATTGGTATCGCCTTTAAAGCGAACAATTGAAAATTCAGTTTCAACAGCGCCCGGATGAATTGCTGTAACTTTAATATTGTGTTTCAATAAATCAATGCGTATTCCTTTGGACAGTACGTCAACTGCCGATTTGGTGGCACAATAAACATTTCCATTTGCATAGGTTTCTTTACCTGCAATCGAGCCGATATTAATTATATGCCCTTGTTTTCGTTCTACCATTAACGGACTAACAAGTCGGGTTATATAAAGCAATCCTTTGATATTTGTGTCAATCATGCGTTCCCAGTCATCAATCACTCCTTCGTTAATCGGGTTCATCCCTACAGCAAGTCCGGCATTGTTCACGAGCACATCAATTGCTTTCCATTTGCCATCTATCGATTCAATGGCTTTTGTTGTTTCGCTTAATTTCCTAACATCAAAATTCAGAGCAAGAACATCTGCTTTGTATTTTTCTTTTACTTCTTTTGCAACTTCTTCAAGTTGTTTTAAGCGCCTGCCGGTAATGATAATATCGTAATTATTTTCGGCAAACTTAAATGCGCATGCTTTGCCAATCCCGGCAGTTGCGCCTGTTATCAATGCAATTTTTCTTTTCATTATTTTAAGAATTTGAGAAAAGGAATTTTATTTATTAGTTTTTCTTTATCAATCATCATGAACAATAAAATCATAAGAAACGGAAGTGCGGGAACTTTGTAACGAACAATAGCGCCCATTACCGGTGTTATCAACCCTGTAAGCACAAACATGAAAATTACAGCAAATAAACTTGCATAGAAAAAACTTTTATGAATTTGTTTGTGGTCGAAAAATATTATTGAAAGAAATAAAATTGTAAGTATTAAAAAATTTTCAATGCCTGCAAATAATATGAATATAGAACCTGTTTCAAAAAAATAAGGACGAAACAATGTATTGTAAAAAGCAACTGGCGAATACTTAATAAAACTGAAAATATCGGGCGATAAAACAGGAATCTCTATATAACTCCCAGAATTCATAAACTTGGCAAGCCCAATAAAATCGCGCTGTTTGGTAACAAGAATATCAATAATATTGTAATCGGGAAAAATGTAATGAAGATTAAAACCTATTATGATGTATGCGAAAAATACAATACAATATTTGAGAAGAATATTTTTTTCGTTGGTTTTATATACCCAGAAATGTGAAATTAAAATAGGAATTACAATAGCAAGAATATAAAATTTAGTATAATACAGAAGAACACAACCAGCAACAATCCACAAAAAATAGATGAAATTAAAATTGTGAATTATTTTTATAAAGTGATAAAGAAGTATTCCGATTGCAAAAAATAATAGTCCTTCTTTCAGTACTCCCGAGCCCCAGAACAAAACGGAAGGCATCAGGAAAATGCCGAAGATCATTTCTTTGCTTTTTCCTTGAGTGTATTTTATTACACTCTTATAAATACCTGTCAGTCCAATTAGGGAAAGGAAACACATAACAACCGTGTGAACATTATAATATCCGAAAGAAAAAATACGCAGTAATGCGTTAAAACGAATAATGGTGTGGCTTTCATTATATATATTGCTTTCGTAAACCCGATACCAGTTGTTCATCACTTTGTAGTAATTAGTATCGAAATATGCGCTGTTATTGTTAATCCCGAAAAGCATCCTGAAAAAATCACCGGGTTTGTTATATAAAGCATCATACATAATTTTGCTGTCATCAAAGTATTTGAAAATATCGGCGGTATTACGGTCGGTGTAGTAGTAAGTGTAAATAAGGCTCATAGTAATGCCTGCAAGAATTTTCAAAATAAAAATTCCCGAAAGTGTTTTTGACGATAATCCTTCCGACTTGAAGAATGGAAGTTTATAAATTACAAAAACAAAGATTGCAGTATAAAATATTACCAGCAGGTATTCCATCATTTTCAAAATGTCCTCAAATTTAGACAATTTACTTATTGTTGAAAAAATGTAAAATCAATTTTTTTCCTTCTGTAATATGTTAATTACATTTGCTCAAAATATAAAAATTAAAATAATGTCATATAAATCGAAGGATATTCCTGTAACTGCCGAAGCTGTTAAGAAACTGGGCTTGCTGCCAGAAGAATTTGATAAGATAAAAGAAATTCTCGGACGTACTCCGAATTTTACTGAACTCAGCTTATATTCTGTTATGTGGTCGGAACATTGTTCCTATAAGAATTCAATTTTCTGGTTGAAAACATTACCGAAAGATGGTCCGCATATGCTTGCAAAAGCCGGTGAGGAAAATGCCGGATTGGTTGATATTGGCGATGGAATAGGCTGTGCATTTAAAATAGAATCGCATAATCATCCTTCTGCAATTGAGCCATACCAGGGCGCTGCAACGGGTGTTGGCGGGATAAACCGCGATATTTTCACAATGGGCGCTCGTCCGGTAGCACAATTGAATTCATTACGTTTTGGAAATATTGAACTCGACAGAACCAAATGGTTATTGAAAGGTATTGTTAAAGGAATTGGCGATTATGGTAATGCTTTTGGCGTTCCTGTTGTTGGTGGTGAAATTTATTTTGATGAGTGTTACAACACCAATCCCTTGGTAAATGCCATGTCTGTAGGAATTGTAAAACAGGGTAATGTGGTTTCAGCAACTTCCAAAGGTGCAGGAAACCCTGTATTTATTGTAGGTTCATCAACAGGTAAAGATGGTATTCACGGGGCAACTTTTGCTTCTGAAGATATTACTGAATCGACTTCCGAAAAACTTCCTTCCGTTCAGGTTGGCGACCCGTTCCAGGAAAAATTATTACTCGAGGCTTCACTTGAAATTATCAAGACAGGCGCTGTTGTGGGTATGCAGGATATGGGCGCTGCCGGAATTATTTGTTCCACTTCCGAAATGTCGGCTAAAGGCGAACATGGAATGAACGTGTGGCTCGATAAAGTTCCATTACGCATGACCGATATGGAGCCATGGGAAATACTGCTTTCCGAATCGCAGGAACGCATGCTTGTAGTGGTTGAAAAGGGAAGAGAGAAAGAAGTTACCCAAATTTTTGATAAATGGGATTTGAATTGTATTCAGATAGGCGAAGTGGTAAAAGGCGAACGTTTGAATTTCTTCTGGCATGGCGAACTGGTTGCCGATGTACCCGCTGAATCGCTCGTGCTTGGAGGCGGAGCCCCGATATATCAAAGAGAATATAAAGAACCAAAATATTTTGCAGCATCAAAGAAATTTAATATTAATGATATTAAGGAACCTGAAAATTATAAAGCTGTTGCGGTATTTCTTGCAAAGCATATAAATATTTGTTCGCGCAAATGGGTAATCGAACAATACGATACGATGGTTGGAACAAAGAATATGTCAACCAATGCACCATCAGATGCGGGTATTGTAAATGTTAAAGGAACAAATAAAGCTTTGTTATTGACCACTGATTGCAATTCAAAATATGTTTATGCTGATCCCGAAATAGGTACACAGATAGCCGTTTCCGAAGCTGCCAGAAATATTGTTTGTGCTGGTGGCGAGCCTTCAGCAATCACCAATTGCCTGAATTTTGGGAATCCATATAATCCTGAAGTATACTGGCAGTTTGTTGGAGCGATAAAAGGAATGAGCACTGCATGTAAAAAATTTCAAACTCCTGTAACTGGCGGTAACGTTAGCTTCTATAATCAAACAGTGATTGATGATAAAATAGAACCGGTTTATCCTACACCTACTATTGGAATGCTGGGAATTTTGCCTGACAAGCAATTCCAGATGACTCTTGATTTTAAAAAAGCAGGCCATATTATTTATATTCTTGGTCAGCCACACGATGATATTAATTGCAGCGAATATCTTTATTCCTATCATAAAGTAAAATTATCACCTCCTCCGTATTTCAATATTGATGAGGAATTCAATATGCATCAGGTCGTGAAAGGATTGATAAAAAATAAGATGATAGCTTCAGCTCATGATGTTTCTGAAGGCGGATTATTTATCAGTTTGTTGGAATCAGCAATGTATCGCAATTTAGGTTTTGAAATAGAAACGGATATCGACATTCGTAAAGATGCATACCTGTTTGGCGAATCGCAGGGCAGGGTAGTGGTTTCAGTGGAACCTAAAAATGAAGATGCTTTTATTGAATATATGACAAAATCAAAAGCAGTATTTACCTTACTCGGAACAGTTCGCGGAAAAGAAATAATTATTGATGGCGAATCGTTTGGAAAAGTTTCTGATTATAAAAAAGCAAACGATAATGTTATTGATGAAATTATGAAAGTGAAGTAAATACCTTTTATAAAACAGTCCAGCCTATTGCTGTATTTACAGCGTCTTTTACAATGCCGAGAGCTGCATTAATAGCTGATTCTACTGCAAGCAGAGTTAATCCTTTTTCTGTGATAAGTATTGTTTTTAAAGTGTTTTTTTGTATGTCGAGCTGTAGCTGAGCCTGTTCGAGAGTAATGGTATTATTGGCTTTCATCAATTCGATTTGAGCAATATTTTCGGATATCTTTTTTAATCCATCGGTTGCAGTATCACGTATTTCGGGCCATTTATCGCTGATGATCTTTTTAAATTCATCAAGCATCTGTTTTAATATTTGTTCAGTATTTATTGGCATAAGTTATTTTTATTTTGTTTGTTTCTCTCTTTTCAAAGCATTTTGCAGTTTTATCATTGCTACAAATTGTATCTCCAGAGCACTTTTAACGGGTGTAATTTGTTCTTTAGTGCTGAAGCCCAGTTTATGCAAGCTTTCGAGGTTACGGATGTTTAACTTCAGCAATTCAACCTGGTCAAGAACAAGTTTATAATCAGGAATAGCGCTGCATCTGATTTTCAAGCTTTCAATTTCACCGAAAATATTTTCATAAGAAGTTTTGAAATTATCATACTTGTTTTCATCAAATGTTTTGTTATCGATGTTTCTTTCAATTTTTACAATCAGAGTAGAAATTTCGTTTTGTATTTGTTGAATGCTTTCGTCGGTTACCTGGTCGTAAGCGCCAATAAGCCTGACACTACAGCTTGCAAGTATGAGCGGTATAATAAAACTTAAAAGAAAAGTTTTAAAATGGAGTTGTATTATTTTTACGTGCATAAATTAAAATTTATTCGAGTGAAAGTTCAATTGTATTTAATTCTCCTGCTTTAACAGTAGCAACATCAGTTTTCTTTACTTCTTTATTTCCATCTGTTTTTAAAGCGGTGATATAAATAGTTCGATTACCGGGATAAATTGATTTTATAACATACGAACCACCTGTTATCTCTCCTTTTGCAGTATTATCAACCGTGAGTTGAATATTTTTGTATAGGTTATAATTCTTAACGCTTATTTTAAGGTCGCTTGGTTTAAGTTGTTCAGTTTGGGTTTTTAAAAGTTTTTGCAATTCTTCATTCCCGCCAAAAAATTCTTTCAGCCATACATCGGTTTCGGCTTTAACAATATTGCTTACGGTGTCATCAAATTTTTTAATAACATCAAGCAATGCAATAAAACCTTCAATCGTATCGGCTTTATGCTCGATTTTTTCTTTCAGCATGGTTCGTTCAATATCCCTGCGGGCATCACCCAATTCTAGCATGGTTGAATTTATACGCATCCATCCGGTTGAAAATCCGTAAAATTTATCAAGGAATAGCAAGCCTCCGCCAATAGCGGCAGTTATATAACCAATATTAAGAATCCATCCGTAGTTGTCAGATTTTATTAAAGGGAAAATAATTGGAACCAAACTACTTATAAGGAAAAGAATAATTGCAAATAAACGCACTTTTTTCGACCACCATTTTTTTGTGCCTTTATATTTTTTATACCAATTTGTATAAAAAATAATACGTTCAATCACTTGATCGTAAAGCTCATTTATTTTTGCTGGGGCTGTATTTGCATCCCATGAATAATTTTCATATTTGTTTCTTATTTTTCCATCCATGATTATTTGCTTTTTAAAGTAGCTTTTGCAAATAAAGAAATATTTAAGAAATAAATAAAATAAATATGAAAATTATTCTTCAGTAATTTTTTTATTGATTACAAGAAAGTAAAAATCGGCATCAAGTGGGAGGTAGCCGTACTCGTAGCAGAAATAATATGTTGTTCCTTTTTTTGTTATCAATACATTTGTATAATACCTGAAGTTAAAACCTTTTTCAAGAAGTTTATCTTTATGCACTTTTGCTTTATCAATAGGATTCAGCTCCTGGAGTATCCGGCGATTTTTTCTTAAAATATTATTTACGTTACGAACATAATTCGTCGTGTCGCTGTTGATACGATTATTGTACGAGTTTCTGCATTGGTCGGAACAAAATTTTTTATCGCTCCTTCCTGTAAAAACTTCTTTACATTCGAGGCATTTTCTTTTTTCCATCTAGCAAATATAAAAAAAACCCCTCTGTATCGGAGGGGTTTTTAAATTTTAATTCACTACAATTTTTTTATTGATTATTCCTTTTTCTGATTTTATCCGGAGGAAATATACACCGGTTGGATAACTCATCATGTCAATGACCTTCTTATATTTTCCGTTGATAGTACCCAGCGATTCTTTATATAATTCTTGCCCAAGGATATTTACTATTGAAAAATCTATATCGCTGTTGTACGTTTCAAATGACATGAACAACAGGTCTTTCGTTGGAATCGGATAAATTGTAAGATTATCTACCGGTTCATTTTCATCTATTCCTGCGCCGGTGTTAACGGTAATCCATACTGTATCAAGGCTGGTTCCGCACATATTGGTTACAGCTAAAACAATAGGGTATGTTCCATAATCAGTATATGTATGGGTAGGATTTTCCAATGTAGAAGTTGTTCCATCACCAAAATACCATAGATAAGAGTTACCGTTTAATGAGAAATTGAAAAATTCATAATACAATCCATTAGATCCGTAATTGAAATAAACAACCGGAAGTGGAGTAAAGGTAATTTCTAACGGGTCAATGCTTACTGACGAACAGCCATGAACATCAGTTACAGTAACCCAGTAAAATCCTGCATGTGTAGCGTGAACAGAAGGAGTAACCGATCCCGTTGACCAATTGTAATAATTATATAAAACACTTGTAGACAGATTTACAGCTACAGAATCGTTTTCACAGAAATTGATTGGACCATCAGCAATGATTATAGGTGCATCGGGTGATGGATAATTTCCTACTATAATTACATTAGAAGTATCGGAACAACCGTTAGTATAAGCACCTTCACAATAATAAGCTCCTGCTGTAGTAACATGAATTGATGATGAGATCGAACCATTATTCCATAAATATGAACTGTAGCCTGTTGTAGAAATTAAATTTACATCGATTGGATCGTTATCACAGAAGAAAACAGGACCATCAGGAGTTATTACAGGTGGCTCATAGTTTAACACAGTTACAGCAACATTATCGGTATTTGTACAACCATTGATATCTGTTCCCGTAACAGTGTAAATAGTATTTAATATCGGGTGAACGGTTATAGAATTATTAGCGATGCCATTATCCCAGGTATAAGAACTACCTCCTGTAGCTACAAGTGTAGTGCTTTGATATTTACAAATAGTTACAGCTTGTCCTGCATCAATGGTTGGTAATGCATTAACATTTACTGTTATGTCATCAGAACCAGAACAGCCGTTTATTGATATTGTGGTTACCACATAAGTGGTTGTTATCGGTGGAGTCGATATCGGGTCGGCAACAGTATTAGAACTTAAATAATTATCAGGTAACCATAAATAGGAATCACCGCCGCTTGCATGCAGTTGTATAGAATTGCCGTTACAAATTATTACATCAGAACCTGCATTTACAACAGGACTTTCTTTTACAGTAATAATTACATCGGCAACATCAGAACAACCATATGTATTTGAAACAGTAACATAATATGTTGTCGTTATTTGAGGATTAGCAATAGGATTGGCAATGGTAGTGCTGCTTAAGCCTGAAGCAGGGCTCCATATATAATCGGTGCCACCTGATGCGCTAATGTTTATTGAACTGCCACTGCAAATTGTGGTATCGTTGCTTGTGGTAACTGCAACATCAGGATTTACATTAACAACAACATTATCCATCGAAGTACATCCATGTTTATCTGTTGCAATAACTGTATAAGTAGTAGTAATTGCAGGTGTAGCTATAGGATTGGAAATAGTTGCAGAACTTAATGTTGATACAGGTGTCCAAATAAAACTATCCCCACCGGAAGCATTTAGTTGTGCTTCATGTCCGTTGCAAATGGTATGGTCAATTCCGGCATTAACTTGTTCTGTATTAAATAATGTAATATTTATATCATCTGTTGATGAGCATCCGTTAATATCAGTTACAGTAACAACGTAGGTAATAGCTGATGCAGGAGTAGTAACAGGATTATAAATATTAGTTGCACTTAAGTACGTTGCAGGTGACCATGCATATGAACCTCCGACTCCTGCACCAGTAGCGTTAAGATTCAAGCTAAAGCCAAGGCAGATTGTAGTATCGCTACCGGCATGTGCAACCGGGATAGGATTAACAGTAACTGTGATAGATGCAGATGCTGTATTGTAACTGTCATTTGCAACTACAGTATATGTTGTGGTTACAGTTGGTGATACAACAGGGTTTGCAATGTTGGATGTAAATCCTATTGGGTTCGAAGTCCATGCATAAGTATATGTTCCATTACCACCCGCAGCTACTGCGCTTAATTGGGTAGATGTACCCAGGCAGATTGAGCTTGGAGTTGCTGAGATTGAACTTATATTTATAGGAACACCTGATAAAAGTATATTCACCTGGTCTGTTCCGCTACATCCGGTTGCCCAGTCAAGAACAGTAAGTGTATAAGTTGTATTGGTATATAAGTTTGTAGTTGTTGGGTTCTGATTTGTTGGATTTACAAGGCTTCCGACAGGTGACCATGAATATGAATAAGAACCACTGCCACCGGTAGCAGAGCCATTTAATGTTGTGCTTGTTCCATATGGAATAGTAGCATCAGAACCGGCATTGGCAACAGGTGGGTTGTTTATTGAAACTGTTGTTGAACCACTCATTGTATTTACGCATAATGTAGTAACATTTGTAGCTACAATAGTGTAAGTTCCGGCAACAGTCTGATTATTGAAACATAATGCAGCACCTGTACCTGCCAATGGTGTTCCTATGTTTGTTCCGTTACATTGCAATTGATAACTTACTCCAAGTTGTGATAAGCTTAAGCAAACATTTACTCCTGTTGCAGTTCCACCGCAATAAGAACCTCCACCTGAAACTACATATACCAATGGTAAAGGATTAACAGTAATGTTTATCGTATCAACAACTGTATTATATCCGTCATCAAGAGTTATAATATACATTGTTGTAGTTGCAGGAGAAACTGTTGGGTTGAACGCTGAACTTGTAAAACCAGCCGGAACAGATGTCCAAGAATAAGTGTACACGCCACTTCCACCACTTCCTAAAGCTTGCAATTGTGTTGATTCTCCGTAACAGATAGTATCATCAGTTGCAGTTAATGAACTTATATTTAATGAATCGCCAGTGATTGTTACAATAATCGTATCAGTATCAATACATCCAAGCGAATCCGTAACAGTCAAAATAAACTCTGTAGTAGAATATAAATTATAGGTATTTGGATTCTGAGCATTAGGATCCACAAGACTGTCAACAGGTGTCCATGAATAGTTGTATGACCCGCTACCACCAGTGGCCGAGCCGGTTAAGCTGGTAGATATTCCATGAGGTATGCTGAAGTCAGCACCGGCATTGGCAACAGGCAATGGGTTTATTACAACTGTAGCACTCCCGGTAACGTTAACATCACAGTTAGTTGTTGTATTGGTTGCAATAACAGTATATGTTCCTGCTGCTGTCTGGTTTCCAAATGAAATAGCAGCACCTGTGCCTGCAACAGGGAGTCCTACCGGGCTTCCGTTAAGATATAATTGATATGATATTCCAACTTGTGAACCATCTAATCCAACAGGAACACCTGAAGAACCAGAACAATATTGACCTCCTCCTGTTACACTGTATAATGTAGGTAACGGATTGATTGTAATAATTACATTATCACTTACTGCTCCGCAAGGACCGGCAGGGTCATCAGTAGTTAAAGTAAGAGTAACTGTACCGGTAGCGATTTCAGTAGAAGAAGGAGTATAAACAGCATTAAGTGTGGTATTATTAGGATTGTATGTTCCCGTACCACCGCTCCATGATGCGCTTGTGGCAGCACCGCCAATACTTCCTGCAAGAGTAACTGTTTGGTCAGCACAAATAGTTTGAGGCACTCCTGCATCAACAGTAGGTAAGGGGTAAATAGTTATTGTAACATTATCATTTACTGAACCACAGGGGCCGGTAGGGTCATCGGTGGTTAAAGTTAAAGTAACAGTTCCTGCAGTGATTTCAGTAGAAGAAGGAGTATAAACTGCATTGAGTGTTGTATTATTCGGATTATAAGTTCCTGCGCCGCCACTCCATGTTGCGCTTGATGCGCCACCACCAATACTTCCTGCAAGTGTTACTGTTGAGTTTGCACAAATAGTTTGTGGGGCTCCGGCATCAACAGTAGGTAAAGGATTAATAGTTATAGTAACATTATCATTTACTGCTCCGCAAGGTCCTGAAGGGTCGTCAGTAGTTAGGGTTAAAGTAACAGTTCCTGCAGTAATTTCAGTAGAAGAAGGAGTATAAATAGCATTGAGTGTAGTGTTATCTGGATTATAAGTTCCTGTACCACCACTCCATGTTGCACTTGATGCGCCACCGCCGATACTTCCTGTAAGAGTAACTGTGCCATCAGAACAAATGGTTTGAGGTGCTCCGGCATCAACAGTGGGTATTGGATTAATTGTTATGGTAACATTATCGTTTACGGCATTACATGGTCCGGAAGGGTTGTCGGTTGTAAGTATAAGATTAACAGTACCGGCAGTAACTTCAGCAGCAGAAGGCGTGTAAACTGCATTTAAAGTTGTGTTGTTTGGATTATAAGTTCCTCCGCCACCGCTCCATGTAGCACTGGATGCGCCTCCGCCAATAACTCCGGCAAGAGTAACAGTAGAACCGCCGCAAATAGTTTGAGGCGCTCCAGCATCAACTGTTGCTGCGGAATTAATAGTAATTGTAACATCGTCGCTTAAAGCAGGACATGGTCCAGCAGGGTCATTGGTTGTAAGAGTTAAAGTAACAGTTCCTGCAGCAATTTCAGCAGCAGTAGGAGTATAAACAGCATTAAGAGTAGTGTTATCTGGATTATATGTTCCTGTACCACCGCTCCATGTGGCACTTGATGCACTTCCTCCAATACTACCTGCAAGGGTTACCGTAGAACTTGAACAGATAGTTTGAGGAGTTCCGGCATCAACAGTTACTGGTTGATTTACAGTTACTGTAACATTAACACAACCCGTAGTGTTGCAAGTTCCTTCTGCTCTTACATAATATGTAGTAGTTCCTGTAGGTGATACTGATAATGGTGAACCTGTTCCTACAGCTCCTGTTCCGCAATTGGTCTTATACCAATGCCAGTCGGCACCTGAGCCTAATGTGCCTCCAACAACTTCAAGTGAAGAGCTTTCCCCATTACATATAGTAGCTGGTGTTGCCGTTGCTGAAGTAGGAATACTTGAATTAGCGCTTATTGTGATATGTATATTATCTGATGCTGTATTTCCGCAGGAATCTTTAACAACAAGATAGTAGTTTATTGCAGAAGCTAAAGCAGGTGTAGTATAGTTTGCATTATGTGTAAGAATTGGACCTGTTAAAGAACCGCTATGCCATGTATATTGAAGCAGATTTCCTGTTGCCGAACTTGTTAAAGCCAATGATGTTCCGGAGCAAACTGCCTGGTCTGCTTGCACAATGTTTGCCGTAACATCTGTATAATCTCTGAGTTTTATTGTATCTTTTAAAGTAACAGCGCTACATGGGCAACCCCCGCTGTTAACAGTAAGAATTATTAATTCTTCTCCTTCAGTACTGGCATCATTAAGTGCAACTACAGGTACAGTAACTGATGTTTCACCTGACGGAATAGTTGCTGATCCGGATAATGAGCTATAATCAGTACCATTGGTTGCTGAGCCACTCATAGTATAACTTACAGAGATAGGTGATGAAGTGTTTGTAACGTCAGCTCTTGTGAATACTATTGAAGAAGTACATCCTTCATAGCTAACATCGGTAGCAGTAGGATTAGCAGTTGCCAAAGTAATACCATCGCCTGAAGTAAAACTGTTTGCTTCGAGGAACACCCAGCTATCTAAGATATCATCACCAACGTCGGCAACAACAAGCTTTATATGATACCAGTTACAAGCAGTAACTGATGCGGTAGCTGTAAGTACTGTAGTTAATCCATCGCACTGTACATTATATCCCAGCCCACCATTACAATTATCACGGTAATATGAACAATTTGTACAAGGACCTGTTCCTTTATCAGGAGCAGCTCTGTAACCATTGTTAACATTGTTAATTGTAACAGGGGTGGAGGTTCCGGGTATTAAAGCAATATTTTTATTTGTATATGAACCACCGGTTAAGAAAAATCCGAAAGCATCATTAAATTTATTTACATATTCATTGTATTCTTCTGAAGCAAACACATAACGGAAAGAAACAGTATTGCTCGAAGGTTTAAAATCAAATTCAAGAACTGATGCATCATTTGACTTATCAGGGCTTACAATAGCATCAATATTAGAGTCTCCGGCTCTACCATAGCTGGTTTGTTTATTGGAAACATTATTAGGTCCTTCTGCATCTTTTGCATTTCCTGAAGAGAGAACTAATCCTGAATAATATCCTATCGTACTGCTGCCACCTGTAAAATATCCAATCTGAGCTGAATTACCTGTGAATTTAATGTTTTTTGTTTCCAAACATCCTGAAACCAAATAATTGTTTACCAAATCTTCTGCGCTATACGTTGTATTATCAACAACAAGTGTTGATGATGTTTCTGTAGTGAAATGCCTTATTTCGCATCCGGCACTTTCGCCTGCTGAATTAACAGCAGTTATTTCCCAATAATATGTAGTAGCAATAGAAAGGGGAGGGGAATATGTTAATACATTTCCAATATTTATCCCGTTGTTAATATTTGTCGGTGGGTTGTTTGTCCCGAAATATAATTTATAATATGAAACTGCACCACCAGTTGTAGGAGCAGTCCAGTTCAATGAAGCTGGTGAACCTACATTTATTTGCCCATTAGCAGGTGTTGTAAGAGTGGGGCATCCGGGAACTACAATTGCTGAGCATGATATATTAATTGTAAAAGTTCCTGTACTGGTACCAGTTCCATGAACAAATAAATAATACACGGTTCCTGCACCAGTAGTAGAAAATGTAATTGAAGGGTCGTTATCTCCGCATACGGTGTAATCATCATCTTCACCGATAAGACAGGATAATGCTCCGCATGCACCTGTGTATATGCTAAGTTTTGTATCTAATGATGAACCGCAAAGGCTAACAGTTACATCGTTCACCCCTGTTGAAGTATAGGTGTACCACACCCCGGGAGCAGTAATAGTAGTACCGCAGGTAGCTGTTGGGTCACCTGTTGTTGTAGCACCTACTGTTGTTCCTGGTGTACTCGAAGGACAGGTTATTGCAATTGCTCCTGCACATTGGTCATTGGCAGGAACAACAGGGCAAGCGCTGGTAGTAAATGAAGTTGCGGCAGGGTATCCTGAAGATGTTCCATTACAGCTTGTGTAAGCTTTTACTGTCCAGTAATAAGTAGTATTACAGCTTAACAATGACGATGTAGCTGATAAATCCGTTGTTATACCACGGTCAACATAATCGCTAACATAGTCAACCCCAGCAACGGTACCAACAGCCCAGTAATACGATACTACTGCACTTCCTGCCGGGGCGCCGGCTGCCCAGTTAAATGTGGCGCTGGTTTCTGTTACTCCTGAAGTGGAAGTAATTGATGGAGTTCCGGGAGTAGTACATGCTCCTGAAGCAACATTAATTGTATAATCCTCAACTTCACCGTATGATGCAGTACCGCAAGGATAAGGGGTTTCGGAATAAGCTATCCTGACTCTCATTCTGGTACTACCAACGGATGCACTCGAAGGTGGAGAAATAGTTTTAGTGTAAGGTCCTTTTCCAGGTGTACCTGAAATTCCTGTTATGGTTTCATTGGCATCATTAAAATCCCCATCGCGGTTCCAGTCAATCCAAATACCGCATTGGTCAGAGGGAAATCCATTTCCATTTGCATTTGTAACAGTCATTGAGTAGCCTATACCGGTTGTCATATTTGTTGATAGCGCAGTATAGTCTTTATATCCTCCTGCTGTACAAGTTGAAGGATTATTAATCGTTCCAACCTGGACTCGTGAAATATATTCACTACAGATTGTAGAATTGCCTGTACAATAGGTACATGTAGAACCTGTAGTTAAATCCTTTGGATTATTAGCTGCAGCTGTAGAAGTAAAATATTTTATGTTAGTACCCAAACATTTATATTCACAAATATGTACCCTGTAGGTGGTGCTTGCATTTAACCCGTTTACTGTAACACTTGTGCCTGTTCCGTTATATATGCAGTACCATCCAAAGCCATCATCGTCTCCATTACCAAAGGTTGTGTTAGCAACATATTCAGTACCATCCACCGGAGTTGCACCTCCAGCGTTCCCTTGTGTTATAAATACTGCACATGCATCTCCATTACCGCGTGTCCAGTTTACGGTAGCATCATAAAAACAGCTTGTATTGGTATAAGAAATATTTGAAGCTTGTGTTGTGGGGGTTAAACAACTTACAGTTTCGGTAAGAGAAAAATCATCAAAGCCAATATAATATGGGGTACTATTTGCATTAATTCGAATTCCAAAATAATATGTTCCATTAGAAACAGGTGTAAACGATCGTGTAACCTGCGCATAGGTGGTAGAACTAACAGTAGCTGACGTAATAAAA
>DAOQAK010000032.1 GCA_035353855.1 Bacteroidales bacterium
TGGCTTGGTAAAATTGCTTGTTAAAACGTATAAAAAAATTAACGAACTATTGTTAAATGGTATTTTAACCTCGAGAATACGATTACAAGAAAAAAAGATAAGAATACGCGAAGAACGCACGCAGGCATTGTATCAGCTTACAAAAGAAATCTCGTCGGTAACGAATATTAATGATATTACTAAAGCGGCAATTCAAAATATTAAAAAATATTTTAATCTTGAAAGTGTAATTATTTTAAAAAATGAAGCTAATCGATTTGAAGATCATCAACAATATGAAACTAATTTTAAACTTTCAGAAAATGATATAAGCATTGCAGCATGGGTTTTCAGACATTCTGCTAAAGCAGGTAAATATACAGAAACATTGCCATCGAGTAATTATACTTTTTATCCGTTAACCGGAAATAGTGCTAATATGGGGGTTGTGGCAGTAGAACATCGGAAAAATTTTACCCAAGGAGAAGAACAATTTTGGGATGCCTTCCTATCGCAGATTTCAGGAAAATATGAACGGGAATTTTTACGTGATGCAACAAAAAAAGATTTTTTGAAAAGGGAGTCTGATAAACTTTATAAAAACATTTTTGATTCCATTTCAAATGAACTGCAAATACCATTATCTTCGATAGTTAGTGCCACAGAAGAATTAATGGTAAATGCAAAACCTGATAAAACTCAACAAAAATATTTTTCTGAAATTAATGGTGGAATAAAACAATTAAAAAGCCTTGTTAAAAATCTGTTTAATATGTCACATATCGAGACAGGTCAAATTCAAATTAACCCGGAGTGGTGTGATGTTAAAGAATTAATAAATAATGTGACCGAAACGCTTAAACACGAATTGGAATCGTTTAATCTATCTGTTATAATTCCTGATGATATTCCCAAGGTCTATATTGATTTTGGCCTTATTGAACAAGTGTTGTATCATCTTGTAAAAAATGCAATTGAAAACACATCTTCAGGAAGCACAATAAGAATGAAATTTTTTTATGATGATGGCGTCCTTTCAATTATAGTAATGGATAGAGGAAAGGTCATACAAGAAGCTGAAATGGCTTCACTTTTTAATAATTTATATCGTGTTAAAAAAGATGATACAAGAGAAACCGGACTTGGGTTTTCGATAATAAAAAGCTTTGTTGAAGCACACAATGGAACAGTTACTGCAAAGAATCGACTTAATGGTGGCGTAGAGTTTACAGTAAAAATTCCTGTGAATATTTCTGAAAAATAATAATTAGAATTTTAATGTCCGAGTAAAATTTCCATCACCACATTTGCTTCCATATTAGCTACAATGCCTACACGTGGGGCAAGTGGTGGCATGTCTTCCGATACTTCTGTTATTGCATCACCACAAACATATAAATCTCCAATATGTTTTACTTTAATAGAATTGGAATCACCCCAGCCCGCAAGTCCAACACCCGAAACAATTGGTTTGCCTTTCATTTCCGAAAGAACAGTCTCAATGATCATTTGCTTTTGGTCAGCATGGTCAAAGGCTTCTACAATAACATCGCACTCATTAAATATTTTTAAAACATCTTTTGATTTTAGTTTTATGTCGTGGGCTTTGACAATTACCGAAGGGTTTATCCTGTTTATATTTTCTCTTAATGCATATGCTTTTTTCTGTCCTATCTGATCATAAAAAAAATACTGACGGTTCAAATTACTTTCAATAATCGAATCAAAATCGGCAATTATTAATTTCCCAATCCCTACACGCGCCAGTGCTACAGCGCAGTTGGAGCCAAGCCCACCGCAGCCTGCAATACCTACACATTTGGTTTTAAGGATGGTTTTGTAATCTTTCATGAAATATTATAATTCATTACAAATATAAAAAGAAATACAAATGATTTTGAGATGGACTGTAAAGTTTGGTTAAAAGGTATAAGGGTATAAAGGTATAAGGGTATAAGGGTATAAGGTATAAAACAGTATATCTCTATACCATATTCCTCTATACCTAATCAGTTTTTTGTAATTAGAATTAAATTTTTACTTTTGCGATATGAAATTAAAAACATAACGATAAATATTTATTAATTAAACAGGTAACATTATGAAAAAAATTTTTACGATTTTATGTCTGGCAGTTATGCCTTTTTTAACGAGTAATTCTTTTGCTCAGGATACACTTGCTGCATGGACCTTCCCTTCAACATCTGCCGATTCACTTGTAGATGTTGCTCCTTCATTAAATTCAAGTCGTTATATCAGTTGTCAGTATGGAACATGGGGCGCTACAACTTATCATGCAATAACAACCGATTATACAACCAATGGTTCATTGGGCTCTCCCGATAAATGTGCAAAAGCAACAGGTTGGAATGACGGAGCTGATTCAGCTTACTGGATGATAAAATTAAAAACTACAGGATATGGCAATTTGAAACTTTATTCAAAACAACAGGGTGGCGGTTCTAATCCCGGGCCAAGAGATTTTAAAGTGCAATATAAACTTCCGGGGTCTACTTCTCCTTGGGTTGATCTTACTACGGTTACCTGCGCTAATGACTGGACAACCGGTGTAGTAAACGGAATTACCATTCCATCAGCATGTGATAATCAAAGCAGCCAGATTTCAATCAGGTGGCTGGTTTCATCAAATATTGATATTAATGGTGGCACGGTATTATCAACAGGTATCTCAAAAATTGATGATATTATTATTACAGGTGTAGTATCTACAGGAATAGCAGAAACAGAAAATGAAAGTTTAATAAAAGTTTATCCGAATCCAAGTAATGGTAATTTCTTTATTGAAAATAATGGCGAAATAAATAAAATTGCAGTTTATAATTTACTTGGCAAATGTGTTTATTCCAAAGAAAATGTTATTGAATACAAAACAGAATTATCCGGCTTTGTTCCCGGAATGTACATGGTTCAGCTTACTTCAACATCGGAAAATGTTTATACTTACAAGATCATTGTAGAATAAGAATAATTTTATTAATAATTTTACCCTGTCTTGTATTTTCAAAGGCAGGGTAAAATTTTAACTATTGCAAACATAAATTATTATGAGAAAAAATATTTTTTCTGTCGGTATCATTCTCTTCTTGTCAGTTCTTATCCTTGGCGGATGTAAGAAAAAGGATGATGAACAATTACCGCCAACAATTAGTTTTAAAACAGGCGCTTCATACACCCAGGATGGCGCTATTGTTCAGGTTGGTCATAAATTGTTCTTTGGTATTCATGCCGAAGGTATTAGTGAATCCATTACCAATTTTACAGTAAAAAAATATTTGGATAACGGAACGGTAATAACTGTAATGGATACAGGATTATTTAACCAAACGCTCGACCTGGACAAAATATTTTATCAGAATGTAGAAGACAAAGCTACATGGAAATTTGCTGTGATGGACAGGAATCATATGTCTGCCGAGGTTTCAATGGTGATTTATAAAGACCCCAATTCGACTTATGGCGGTATTTTTTATTATCCTTCAATTAAATTAGGATATCAGAATAATACCACATACGGGCATTTTTTAGATCCTAATACAGGCATGGTTTATATGGATGATTCGGCAACTGCACACCATGACAAGATAGATGTCCTTATTTATTATATTATAAGTAATGGTTTACCTTCACCTGTGCTTTCTTCGCCCGGTGAGATGGATAATGCAAGCACCGAAGCACAAACCTATTACCCGTTTATCGCTAACTGGTCGCCGCGTAATTATACATTATGGGACATCAGTTTTGACAATGGAAACAATACTCCTTTAACTGCTGCTGATTTTGATGCAGCTCAGAACGACAGTTTGCTTATCGTCTCCTATCACGATGTTTGGGGGAAAAAGAAATTCAGATTTGGTACAACCGGAAAAATAGTACCTTTTCTCACGGCAGGTGGAAAATTAGGATTGATTAAAGTGAACAGTGCTGATTCAACAGATACGGGAATTATGGATATTTCCGTTAAAATTCAACAATAATATTTCAGAACAGAATTAACACCTTTATTAATGCGGAAGTTATTATTTATATTTTTCTTGCTTCCATTATTTGGTATTACACAATCAGGTCAGAAAACAATTATTACAGGAACTGTATTCGATGCAAATGATAATGCCCCTTTATTCAATGCAAGCATTGTTTTAAAAAATAAAAATATAGGTACCGCATCAGATAAAAATGGAAATTTTTCTTTACCCGGAATTGAAACAGGAACATATATTTTGAACGTAAGTTTTTTGGGTTACCAAAGCGTTCAGAAAAAAGTTGAAGTAAAAAATGAGCCTTCAATTCATGTTAAAATATTTTTAAAAGACACAAGTTTCACATCAAGGGAGCTTGAAATAATTGCGAACCGCGAAAAAGATATTCTTGACCAGTCAAACAGGGTAAGTATTATATCTGCTAAAAGCATTACAACAATACCTGCTCAAAACATCAATGGAATTATTAATTATTCTTCAGGCATAAACTCCAGCAATATTTCAGGAATATTTTCAAGCAAAGCAATAGTAACGATGCGTGGATTGCCATCCAACGACCAGTCGCGCACACTCGTTTTACTTGATGGAATTCCTTTAAATAAATCGGATGAAGGAAGTGTGAATTGGAACATGATCAATAAAAATAATATTGAAGAAATAAAAATTATTAAAGGTCCCGGTTCGGCGAAGTATGGCAGTGGCGCTATGGGTGGCGTAATTGAATTGATTTCAAAAAAACCTTCAAAAAAATTGGAAGGCAACATCATTACTGAATACGGAACATTCAACACGATGAGTTCAAATATTAACCTGGCAGGAATAATAAAACCTGACAGCTCGAAAGATTTTTTTTACTGGGGAATTACAGGTTTTGGCAGAAAAAGCGATGGATATATTACCTTACCTGAACAATACAGAACAATAGATGATACAACAGTTGAGCCTACTTTTTTAAAAGAAATAAATGCTTCTTTAAAAACCGGGTATAGTTTCAGGAAGAATCAGAATATTGAATTGCAGCTAAGTTATTATGATGATATGCGCGGAAACGGGTTTAAGGTTTTCGATTATTACGGAGCCTATCAGCAGCATCAGACATATAATGGTACGGCAAGGTATTCGGGAAATTTCGGGTATTTTAAATGGAATACAAATGTATATAACATTACCGAAAATTATCACAGGATATATGAGTACATGAAAGAAATGACATACCAGCTTTACGAGGCCAATTCTGAAAGAGAAGACAGGGGAGGTGCTGTTGATGTTTCATTTTTAAAATATAAGAAGCATGAAATTTCAGGAGGATTAAGTTGCAAATATGGCAGGGTTGATGGTTCTGATACCTATTACACATCAACAGATATTATTCGTAATGCCGGGAAAATGGATAGTTATGCCTTGTATTTGCAGGACCAGGTAAATCTTCTTAACGATAAAGCCCAGGTGAATGCTGGTCTGCGCTATGATTTTGCAAACTTTCATGATGGTTTATTTACCATTGATGATCCTTCGTATAGTATAATTTTTTATGAGAATTTTGAAGATGCATCAATGCCATCGAAACACTGGAATGCCCTATGTCCAAGGTTTTCGGCACAGTATAAATTTTCAAAAACCAGCAGAGCCTATATTTCCATTGCTAAAGGTTTCAGGGCTCCGATACTTGATGATATGTGCCGCACCGGGAAAAAGCATGGCGGATTTAAAGTTGCAAATCCCGATCTAAAACCGGAATTGATTACTACATACGAAACAGGCGGCGATATGGAATTAATGAAAAATTTCAAAGCCAATGCTTCGGTATATTACAGCGTAGGACACGATTTTATGTATTACACCAGTACCGGAGATTCAGTAAACGTGGGTTATGCACGTGTGCCGATTTTTAAAAAACAAAATATTGGCAAAGTTGAATTGTATGGAACAGAAGTGGAATTCAAGTATAACCTAAATGACAGTTTAAATATTTTTGCGAATTATACTTATACTCATGCCCAAATTATTGAAGACAATATTTTAAATTCAAAAGTTGATTCTAATCTTACCGGAAAATATTTAACCGATATTCCAGATCATACGGCCAGTGCAGGAATTACATGGCGAAATAAAATTGTCAACACTTCTGTTTTATTCAAGTATATTGGAAAAACATGGATAAACGAGTGGAACATTGTTGATGTGGATTATTTCAAAACGGATAAATTTCCTGATTACGGAACTTTTAATATTCGGCTCGAAAAGCAATTTTTTAAAGGTCTTTCGGCAAGTTTTAGTGTTGAAAATATTTTTAATAAGAAATATATCAACAGTAATTTGGAACAATGCGCCGGAAGGTTTATTTCATTTACAATAAAATATTCTTTATAGCTTTGCAAAATATATATAGAGCAATGCATCTGAAGAAATTTTTGTAAATGCATATCATGATAGTTCAGGAAACATACGATTTTTTAAAAAATAACTATACCGAAATTTTCAGGAACACTACGATTGAAAGAGTTGTTGTTGGAGTTTACTTTACTGCTGTAAAATTATCAAGCGGTTTTGCAGGAATGGGAAAGACAGAAATTGACAGCCATTGCTGCAATTCATACAAACATAAAAGAAATTTCGGCGATTTCTCTCCGGGAAAAATTAATGGTCAGAAAATTATTGACTTGTTTGAAAAAGCTGAGAATACTGATGTTTTGAATAATGTAAGGTTGGCTGTTTTGAATGCAGTATCATCAGAAATAATTTCACGTTCTAATTATAATGTTATTGAAGATAAAGATCCTATTGAATTAATTGATTTGAATCATAAAAAAACTATTTGTGTTGTTGGTGCATTTCAGTCGTATATAAATAAAATCGCTGCTACACAAAATAACTTATTTGTTCTTGAGCTGAATGAAAATGCTTTTGAGGAAAATCAAAAACAGTTTTATGTTCCGGCAGAAAAGTATGCTGAAACATTTTCTAAGTCGGATATAATTATAATTACAGGCGCAACGTTGGCAAACAATACGCTCAACACCCTTCTGGCAAATATTCCCGAACGCGCTCAAACAATTCTTGTAGGTCCCAGCAGCAGCCTTATTCCTGATGTTTTATTCAGGCATAAAATAAACATTATAGGTTCGACAAGAATACTTGATGCAGAAAAAATGTTCACTATAATTTCCGAAGGAGGTACGGGTTATCATTTATTCAATACCTGTGCAAAAAAAATATGTATACTCAATGATGGCTTTAAAAAAAATTGATAATATCTGGTTAAAAGCCTCTGTTTTGGGCTGCCTTTGGGCATCTTCTGAAATTGTGATCGGTAGTTTTCTACATAACCTTCGTGTTCCTTTTTGTGGAAATATTTTAACAGGTATTGGTATTATTATCATGGTTTCTGTCGGGCAAATTTGGACAGAACGCGGATTATTCTGGCGAACAGGGCTGGTATGCGCTTTAATGAAATCCATTTCCCCAAGCGCTATTATTTTCGGACCAATGATTGCCATTTTTACCGAAGCGCTGATCATGGAAGCCAGTACTTTTATATTCCGCAAAAGCATGTTCTCATTTTTGGTTGGCAGTGCATTGGCAATGCTATGGAACCTTGTACAACTTTTGCTTTCTTATGTAATTACTTATGGTTCCAATATTATTTATTTGTTTGAAAAACTTACTGAGAATTTTCAGCGTCAGCTTGGATTTGCTTATTCAAATTACTGGTGGCCTGTAGAAATTATTGCAATTTTTTATATCCTTGCAGGGATGGTAGCAGGAGGTATTGGTTTATATATTGGAAAGAAATCAAAAAAAACAAACCTGAACGAACAGGGAAATTTTACGAATAATACTGAACAAAACATTTCACGAATAAATAAACAACCTGAAGGTAATTTTTCATTAGGATTATTAATATGTAATATTATTATAATGATTGTTGCATTGAATATTTTTAGTTTTAAAAATATTTTATTATCGGTCATTACTGTTATAATAGTTGCTACATTTTGGATAATAAAATATCCGAAAGTGCTCAGGCCATTAAAAAAACCGGGCTTCTGGATTTTTCTGGTTCTCACTACAACTTTATCAGCATACCTGTTCACGAACATTACAACCGGAAAAAATAACGGTTGGATAATTGGCGCAGAAATGAACCTGCGCGCAATTGTAATGATACTGGGATTTGCTGTGGTAGGTAAGGAATTACGAAATCCTGTTATTGGGAAATGTTTATATGGCATCGGTTTTAAACAGCTGCCTGTTGCTTTGGAACTTGCTTTTGAATCATTGCCGGCAGTAATTTCAAATGTGCCGGGATGGAAAGATATTACCCGTAAACCTTTTTCATCTTTTCTTACTTACGTTAAAAAAGCGGATCTGCATTTTAAAGAACAGGAAGTAAGAATAAAAAATGACCAAAGAATAATTGTCCTTACTGGTAAAGGAAATGTGGGAAAGACAAGTTTTCTTGAAAAAATAATTACCATTCTTAAAGAAGAAGGCCGCGATGTTCGGGGAATTCTTTCGGTAGGCGTATTAGAGCAGAATTACAAAACAGGTTATAATTTGCTGAATATTTCCACGGGTGAAGAAAAATTGTTTATCAAAGATGAGAATTTTCCTGAATCAACAAAATTCAGAAAATTTTATTTCAGTAATGATGGCTTGAAATGGGGCATGAAAATATTAGAATCGGAAATAAATTTTGATTCGCAAATATTAATAATTGATGAAATAGGACCGTGGGAACTTGAAGAAGGAGGCTGGGCTGAAAGTTTAAATAAACTTGCGGCGCATTCAAAATATAAAATGATTTGGGTGGTGCGTGAAGAAATACTTACGGATGTAATTGGCAAATGGAACCTGAAGAACCCTGTTATTATTGATGTTTCAAAAACCCGGGTTTCTGAGGCACAAGAAAAGATTCTTAAATTTTTCTTATAGTCCTGAATTATTCCTATTCCTTAAAGTGTAAAAAATTTATTTAGAAAAAATTTGTGATTAATATACAAGAAATAATTTTCAAATTCTTTTTTGCTAACTTTGATATTCAAAATAATATTAAAAAAGGATTTTAACTTGAGATTATTAAAAATGTTGACCAACTTTTAAAACTCAATGAAGAAAAATCAGAAACAAAACTGCAAACAAAAATTGAACAACTCGAAAGCAAGATTGATTATTGCGAAAGTAGGATAAATGAAATAGTTTATGAATTATATGGTTTAACAGATGATGAAATAAAAATTGTTGAGGGAAAATAAAATTAAAAATGCACTGTCCCGTAGGGACAAAATATTTATAGAACAATAATATCGTAATACATCAAAGTCCCGTAGGGACGTAATAAAAAGAAGAATTTATAGCATACAGTGAGAAATATATTTTAAAGATGTTAAATAATATATCGTCCCTACGGGACTTGTAACGGCACATGGTCTGTTTTTTTATAAACATTAAGTTCCTAACGGGACAAATGAAAGAAGAAATAAAAATTAAACAAATTCTAAAACCATGAAAATATTAATATTTGAGAATAAATTAAAATTGTAGAATAAAAATAAAGAATAAAACGCACTGTCCCGTAGGGACAAAATATTTATAATAACAATAATAACATAATGCATCAAAGTCCCGTAGGGACGATATATAAAAAATGAATCATGGCAAACACGTTCACACAAATGTATATTCAATTTGTATTTGCAGTTCAGGATAGAATTTCATTAATTCAACCCAATTGGAAAGATGAACTCTACAAATATATTACAGGTATTGTGCAAAATAACAAACATAAACTAATTGCAATAAATGGAACCGCTAACCATCTTCATATTTTTGTAGGTTATAAACCTCATCAGCTAATACCCGATTTGCTTCAGGATATTAAAGGTTCTTCATCGGGCTGGATTAACAGCAAAAAATTTTTAAAAGGAAAATTCAGTTGGCAGGAAGGTTATGGAGCATTTTCATATTCACACTCTCATATTGATAATGTGGTGAATTATATTATGAACCAGGAAGAACACCATAAGAAAAGAACATTCAGGGAAGAATATATTGATTTATTAAAGAAATTTAATATTGCTTACGATGAGAAATACATTTTAAAAGATGTTGAATAATATATCGTCCCTACGGGACTTGTAACGGCACATGGTCTGTTTTTTATAAACATTAAGTCCCTGACGAGACAAATAAAAACGAAATAAAAATTAAATAAATTCGAAAACCATGAAAATATTAATATTTGGAGAGTAAATAAAAATTGTAGAATGAAAATAAAGAATAAAACGCACTGTCCCGTAGGGACAAAATATTTATAGAACAATAATATCATAATGCATCAAAGTCCCGTAGGGACGATATATAAAAAAGGTAACTAATAATAATTTTAAAAAAATAATCTTGATTTTTCTATTCAACTATTCTTATTTCCGAAATCATTTTAATTGCTCTGTCAGAAAAATAATCCGAGGCAGCGAAAATTGAAAAGGCTCCGTTTTCCTTATCATCACTGCGATTTAGTAATAATGTTTCTGCAAAATCATTACGATTAAATAATTCGCTATAAGTGAAAACGCATCGGTAACCATCTTTTCCAACTACAACAACCAAACCTTTTTGAATATTATTCTTATTCAGTTGAACATATTTTGCAAGAACATTTTTTAATGGAGCTCCTTTAAAATCACTTATTCCGTGAATGCCTCTTCCTCTGCCATAGAATACTGTTGAGTAATCTTCCTTCTTCAATTCATCAGGATATTTCGAAATTTTATCAACTTGTTTTTCATTTTTTGTTATGGTTATTTCTTTAGCATATTTGTCCTGTAAATCACGGTTAACGGGAATTGAAGCAGAATATGATTTAACGGTAATTTTTGTAGGGTTTGAAATATTTCTTACAGTAATAAGGTCGGTTGCTACAATTAATTTATTTTCGGTTGGAAGTGGCCATAAGTCTTTTGTTTTCGAAGGTACAATGCGAGCGACTTGTGTCGCGAAAAATATTTTATAGCGATTCACCGGATAATATAATTCGCCCCAACTAAAAACAACTTTATCTCCTTTTGCATTTTCAACTTCAACATACAAATCAATTATTGAATTGAATTCTGCTTCATTTTTCTTTTTAAGAATGATGTTATTTAGAATATCATAAAGCGAATATCCGTCATAACGGTATGCTCCAACAAAAGCGGTATCGCCATTTTCATTCAGTGTAGCTTCCTTAACTATTTCTGATCGAAGCGGAAGTTTTGAAAGGTCTACTGTAACTGCATTTGCAACTTCTCCTGTTATTTCTAATTTGGGAATTTCAAGATTGTATGTAGAATCATTATCATAGAAATCATTGGTCTCTGTTTTGCTTTGTGCTGATAAAGCCTGAGCAAAAAGCATTGATAAAAAAATAAAAACAATTTTTTTCATTTTAGTAAGGTTTTATGTGTTATAATTATTTGTCTATTTAATCATATTGAAATAAATTTTGCGCACGAAGCTTTAAAGCTTGTCCAAACTTCTTTTCCTTTTATTAATTCTAATTTTTCAAAGGAATCTTTTGAAATGATAGATGTGATTTTTATTTCACCTATATTCACTACAACTTCAATTCCTGTTCTTGCCGGGAAAAAATCAATTACCGTTCCTTTGAAAATATTTCGCGAACTACTTTCTGTCTGAACATTAGAAATTACAATGCTTTCAGAAGGTATCAACAAGAAGCCTTCTCCTGACGTATTTTCTGTTGTAACGTAAATTTTTATGTTATTAGTTTCAAATGATTTAAGGTCGCTATTGTTTTCATTTGAAATTAAATTTCCTTTATAGAAATTTTTTACACCTATAAATTTTGCAATGAATTCTGATTTTGGAAACATGAATACTTCTTCAGGTGAACCGATTTGAACAATATTGCCATGTTCAATAACGGCAAGCCTGTTGGCAAGTGATATGGCTTCTTCATAATCATGCGTAACGTGAATAATAGTTTGTCCATTATTATTTATTTTTCTGAGCAAACTTCGAAGCTCATATCTTAACGAGGAATCAATATTTGATAAGGGCTCATCAAGCAAAAGACATTCGGGTTTGGTGGCAAGCGCCCTTGCAAGTGCCACTCTCTGAGCTTCTCCGCCGGATAATGTTCCCGGTTTTCTTTGAAGGAAATTTTTAATTTCAACTAAATCGGCTAATTCATTTACTGTATTTCTAATTTCGTTTGAACTTTTCTTTTTGCAACGTAAAGAAAAAGCGATGTTTTCAAATACCGTCAAATGAGGGAAAAGAACCTGGTCCTGGTATACGAGTGCTGTTTTTCTTTTTTGTATTTTTTCAAAAGTTATATTATTTCCATTCAATAAAATTTCACCGGAATCAGGATTTGTAATTCCAGAAATAATTTCCAGTAACATCGATTTTCCCATACCTGATGCGCCAAGCAAAACAAAATAATCGCCTTTCTCAACAGAAAAAGAAATATTTTTCAAATTGAAATTTTGAAATGATTTCGATATGTTCTTAATTTCTATCATTTATTTTGTTCCTGGAAAACAGTCTAAGCGCAACAAATAAAATAAGACATATAATTATAAATAAAACAGCAATAGGTCTTGCATACTGCAATCCGAATGAATTAAATCTTTCAAATATCATTACCGGTGTTGTCATGGGATGATATGCAATAATAATAACCGCGCCGAATTCACTCATTCCTCGGGCCCACATCATTATTAATCCTGAAAGAACGGGACGCCATGCCAGAGGCAAAGTGATAGTAAAAAATGAACGCAGGGGTGAAGCGCCAAGATTCATTGCTGCTTTCTCTAATTTTACAGGAACTGTATTGAATCCATCAATGGCGCTTGTTAAAAGATAAGGAATGCTCACAAATGCCATTGCCAGCATGATTCCGGCTGTACTGCTTACAAAACCAAAACCCATGCTTTCCGCTATTTTTCCCATTAAAGTATTTCTTGACAGAACAGATAATAATGCAATACCGGCAGCAGAGTGAGGAATCACAATAGGTAAATTAATAATTCCAATAATTATTTTTTTAAAATAAAATTCTTTTCGTGATAAAACATATGCGAGAGGAATGCAACCTATTGCAAAAATTATTGTTCCCAGCATCGATATCCAAATAGTTAACCAAATGCTGTCTGTAACTTCTGAATCTTTTATTGTTTCTGTTATTTCTTTTCCTGATGTAGAAAATAACATACCCAATAACGGAGCGATGATGAACAGCAGTACCAGTCCGCCTAAAAAACTGAATGCAAGTATTAGTTTATTATTTTTCACTTTTTTCTTTAGTAGCAAATTGTTTAAGTGAATCCGGAAGATTGTCGAATGTTGGTGTGTAAGAAGGAACCAATGAAGGTTGACCATTTGCTTCAATAATCTTCATCCCTTTTGTTTTGTTTAGAAAGAATTCAACAAAAGCCAATGCCGCTTTCATATTTGGAGCATTCTTGGGAATAGTAATTCCGTATACCATTGCTTCACCTTTCTGAATTTTTTTCTCTCCGGGCTTTTTGCCTTTTACTTCAACTGAAACGGTTGAATAAAGAGAATCTAATTTCGGATTTTTTAAATTGATATCATCAGGTAATGCTACATATTTAAGCTTGTGCTGTTCTGCAACCGATTTATAAATAAAAATATAATCAATGGTATTACTTTCTAGCAATGCAAGTAAATCAACTTCTTTTGGACGGATATGCTGTATATCTTTTTTTAGAATTTTATCTGCAAAACCTTTTTTATTATAATATTTTTCCGAGAGTTTTGCAGTTAGAACTGCTCTGTATCCGCAGGGATCGGCATCAGGGTCGGCTCTTCCAAAAGCAACTTTATCATTAAGTAAAACGTCGTACCAATTGTCTTTATTGATTTCAGAGCCTTTGCGTGATTTTTCATTAAATGCAATTACCATTTCATTTGAAGCAAATTTTATACTCCAATCGGCATATTCTGGAATCAGATTTTTATCAATGACCTTTACATCTGCTGAAGCGAAAACATCACAGGGCTTTTTCAGTTCGCTGATTTTACGTGCGCATTCCACGCTGCCTGCAGCTTCTGCCAATACTTTTACCTTTGGATATTCCTTATTGAATTCTTTAATGATCTCTTTTATTGGAACAGATAAACTGCCTGCATGAAAAAGAATAAGGTTGCCAGTAATTGCTGTATCCTTATCGGATTGATTATTTTTATCTGAATTTCCTCCACATGAAGCTAATATTGCCAAGAGAGAAATTCCGATTACTGCTGCGGAAATTTTATTTATCATAATTGAGATGTCGTTATGATATTATTAACATATCGAAACAAAAATAATAAAAAAGCCGTTAGCAAATTTGCGAGCGGCTTTTTTATTATTTTTATATGAACAAATTAAAACTCAAATTTTATTCCTTGTGCTAAAGGAAGCTCATTACTGTAGTTGATCATATTGGTTTGTCTGCGCATGTATTGTTTCCATGAATCGGAACCTGACTCGCGTCCTACACCGGTATCTTTTTCTCCGCCAAATGCACCCCCGATTTCAGCACCGGATGTGCCGCCGTTTATGTTTGCAAGTCCGCAATCGGAACCGGAATCTGATAAGAATTTTTCTGCTTCACGCATGTTCAATGTGAAGATAGATGAAGATAACCCCTGGGGAACATTGTTGTTAATTGCAATGGCTTCATCAATGCTGCCGCTGTATTTAATCAGATAAAGAATAGGAGCAAAAGTTTCTTCCTGTACGATTTTATAATTATTTTGTGCTTCAACAAGTGCCGGAACCACATAGTTTCCTGAAGGATATTTTGACCCTTCCAGTACTTCACCTCCAAACAATACTTTGTCTCCTTCTTTTTTTACTTCATTTATTGCATTAACAAATGCGTTTACAGCTGCTTTATCAACCAAAGGTCCAACCAATGTTGTTTCTTTAAGCGGGCTTCCTATTTTTTCTTTTATCTGTTCATATGCATTAATAAGATTGTATTTTACTTCGTTATATACTTTTTTATGAACGATAATTCTTCTGGTTGAAGTACAACGTTGTCCGCATGTACCTACAGCTCCAAACACTGTTGATGCTATTGCCATATTAAGATCGGCAGAATCTGAAATGATAACTGCATTGTTCCCTCCTAATTCGAGTATGGATTTCCCAAGCCGTTCTCCAATGATTGCCCCGGCTCTTTTACCAACTCTTGTAGAACCGGTAATTGAAAATAAAGGAATCCGTTTATCGGCAACAAAATTATCGCCAAGTACTGATGATTTTGCAATGACCATATTGAAAATTCCTTCAGGAAGTTTATTTTTTTTGAGAACATCAGTAATGATATTTTGTGTGGCAATAGCGCATAAAGGAGTTTTTGAGCTGGGTTTCCATATTACAACATCGCCGCAAATGGCTGCCAGCATAGAATTCCATGCCCATACGGCAACTGGAAAATTGAATGATGTAATTAATCCAATAATTCCTAATGGATGATACTGGTCGTAAATACGATGATCTCTTCTTTCTGAATGCATGGTAAATCCATTTAATAAGCGGGATTGTCCAACAGCAAAGTCGCATATATCTATCATTTCCTGTACTTCGCCCATACCTTCCTGGTAAATCTTTCCCATTTCCAATGAAACAAGAAAACCCAGATCTTCTTTTGCTTCGCGCAGTGCAAGACCTATCTGCCTTACTATTTCACCTCTGTGTGGAGCAGGAACTTCACGCCATATTTTAAAAGCTTCTTCAGCTTTTTTTACAACCATTTCATAATCCTTAATTGTTGCATTTTTAACTTTTGCAATTTCAGTATTATCAATTGGTGAAACAGAACTTGTGATATCTCCTTCGGATTTAAACCATGTAGTGCCTGTACATACACCTTCATTCACAGCCTTGATACCAAAGCGGTCAAGCACTTTTTTTATTTTTTCTTTATCTGAATCTTTACTAAGATTAGAGCGTTCTTTTAACTTAGGTTCGTTGGTTATAACGACTTCTTTTTTTGAATCTTCAAAATTAATTACATTATTATTCATATTATTTTATTTTTATTTCTGGAAGTTTATTTAACTCATCATGAATGGATATTTATAATCTGTTGCAGGGGCAAATGTTTCCTTTATTGTTCGTGGGCTTGTCCAACGCAATAAATTAAGTTCACCCCCGGCTTTATCATTGGTACCCGAACCTCTTGCTCCGCCAAAAGGCTGGAATCCTACCATAGCGCCGGTGGGTTTATCGTTTATATAAAAGTTGCCTGCTGCGTATCTTAGCTTGTTACATGCATGCGCTGCAGCAACACGGTCGTTTGAAAATATTGCACCTGTTAAACCATAAGGAGATGTTGAATCGCATAAATCCAAAGTTTTATCAAGATCAATGTCATCGTAAACATAAATGGTCATTACAGGTCCAAAGATTTCTTCCTGCATGGTCTTGAAATATGGATCGTTAGTTTCAATGATTGTAGGTTCAATAAAATATCCTTTCGATTTATTTCCTTTGCCTCCGGTGATGATTTTTGCTACAGTTGATTGTTTTGCTTCTTCAATGTAATTCATAATTGTATCGAAGGCCGATTCATCAATTACTGCATTCATGAAATTTGAAAATTCTCTTACATCGCCAATTTTTATTTCAGAACACATTTCAACAAGATATTTTTTTGTTTCTGCCCAAAGTGATTTTGGTATATAGCTTCTCGATGCAGCCGAGCATTTCTGTCCCTGGTATTCAAAAGCGCCGCGAATTATGCCAACTGCCACTTCCAAAGGTTTTGCAGAAGGATGAACAAAAACAAAATCTTTTCCACCGGTTTCACCTACAATTCTTGGGTATGATTTATAATTTTTTAGGTTTTCACTTACGCTGCTCCATAATGAATTAAATGTTTTATTAGAGCCTGTAAAATGAATACCTCCAAGATCTTTATTTTGAATAGCTATTCCGCCTATCAAAGAACCGCTTCCGGGAACAAAATTAATTACCCCATCAGGCAGTCCTGCTTCTTTGAATACCTGCATTAGATAATAATTTGATAGAATTGATGTGGTTGCAGGTTTCCATAAAGTAGTGTTTCCCATTAATACCGGTGCCATATTCAGGTTTGAAGCAATGGCTGTAAAATTAAATGGACTTACAGTGAACACAAAACCTTCTAATGAACGGTACTCCATCCTGTTCAACTGGTTGAACCCTGATTTAGGCTGGCTGGAATATATTTTTGATGCAAAGTATGCATTATATCGCAGGAAGTCGATAGCTTCACATGCTGAATCAATTTCTGCCTGGTATGCATTTTTACTTTGTCCGAGCATGGTTGCTGCATTTAATAAAAAACGATAACGTATTGACATCAGGTCAGCAGCTTTTACAAGTATAGAAGAACGTACAACCCATGAAAGATCTGCCCATTCCTTGCGTGCCTTCATGGCTTCATCAATTGCCAGTTTTACTTCTTTCTCGGTTGACATGTGATAAGTTGCCAATACATGCTTGTGATCATGAGGCATTACCACTTTCCCGATTTTCCCTGTTCTTATTTCTTTCCCTCCAATTATCAGGGGAATTTCAATTTGTTGTTTGCTTTGCTTTTCTAACTCTTTAATTAAATTGGAGCGCTCATTGCTTTTTGGCTCGTAGTTTAATACATTTTCATTCTTAGGATCTTCAAAATTAAATACGGCATTATTCATAGTATGATGATAGTTTAAATTTTTTGTAAAATTATAAACATAAGCGATATGTTTAACAAAACATAACGACATTATTTTTAATTTTGTTTTGCGTTGATAAGTAGCTAATTATAAATCGGGAATTTTTGCGATTTATTTTTTTTCAATAATTTTTCGGCTTCTGAAAAAAGTTTTTCGATCGAATCAATCGTTGCATTATATTCAGAATAACCTTCCGAAAAGTTTATAGAATGAATAGAAAAATCTTTAAGACATTTGAAATGATGATTTGTACAAACTTCTTTGAACTTGTCGATTTCATGTTTTGTTTCGTTGAGATTTTTATTTTGAAAAACAATAATAAATTCATCTCCGATACGGAAACGCGAAAGCAATGCCTGTTCATGAAAAGTATTTTTTATTAAACCGGCAAATTCTTTTAGAACATCATCTCCTAATTTATAGCTGTGTTCATTAAAAATTTTGAAATTATCAATATCAACTATAACCAATGAAAAAGGTATTTTATGTTTCCTGAGTTGGTCTATTTTCCTGCACATCCCATGGTAATTCATCAGTGAGGTCATACGATCAGTTTCAGAAAGTTTTCGGAAATAACTTATACGTATCAAAAGAAAAACTACAATTAACGATAATACAAAAAGAAATAAATTACCGATATAAATGGTTGCACTATTAAACATAAAATGTAAATTATTTTACGGAAAATTATTTCTTTCTGATTCTAAGCGGGTATTCTTTTTTCTGTAAATAATCATAACGGAGATTACGTCCCGGTTGATAGCACAATGCAATGATGGAATCCTGTGCTTCTTTGATTGTGCTGTATTCAGCAAAGTCAAGTGTGCGTATGATCGCTTCAAACACCCTGATAGCGCCAGAATGATCAGCAAGTAAAATTCGTTTACCGAGATTTTTGTTCAGTAAATCTACAAATGTGTATGCAATACGCCAGTCGGCTTCAATTAATGTTTCGCCTTCAGGATAATGATAGAAACGGTTCTTGAACATTTTTGAAACCCTGCTTTGAATTTCAGGAGTAGGCTCTTTTCCTCCGCTGTATATTTTTATAGCTTCATTAGTGATTTCTTTTTTATTTCTGAAAGTCAGCGCGCCATATTTTTGTGAATTGATACCAAACATTGCATTAAATGTCATGTTAGTGTATCCGGCTTCTTGAAGGAAATGTCGGGCTGTTTGTTCAGTATTTTCCGATTCGCTGCCATAAACCTGTATCGGATTATCTTTCGACCAAGCCCAAAGGGGGTATCCGCTTTGATCAAGTATATCAACAGCTACTTTAAAATCTTTTCCCAATTCTTTAGCCGTTGCAATTCCTTCTTCTTTAAGGAAATTACTGCATATTCCGGGAATGCGGCGATTGCTGTTCCAGGTATCCCAAAAGCCTGAACCAACAAATTCAGGATTATCTCCACCCGATTCATGAATTGATTTGCCATGCCGGATAAGGATTACCTGCGTTTGATTCAGCGGGACATAAGCCTGGGCAAACATTGGAATGGCTTTCCCATTAGGCAGCCATATTATCGCTTCCTGCATGGATAAGCCGCTTCCATCATCAAGTGTTCTCCCTATCGTTCTTCTGCTGCCATCGGGATTAGTGGCCATATCATCGGCAAGGATAAGCTTGGTACGGTATCTTGTAAGTGACGAGCCGTATGAAGGAATATTTTGCGGGCAAAGCATATCACTGAATTTGCTAATGCTGAATATCTGGAGTAATAGTCTTCTGAAACTGTCATTCTGTATTAACCCGTTCCATGCCAGATAGAGGAGATGAGGGTCGGCATTGGGTATCTGGTGTGTTATAAATTCATATTTACTTTTAATATAACTTTGCGGATTCAAATCTATCTCGAAATTTTTCAGAAAGAAATAAATTTCTTTACTGATTATTTTTAAATTATTAATAAAATCAATAGTTACATCGTGTTCTGAAAGTTTAAGTTTATCGCCATATACCAATTTTAAAAAAGCGATATCTTCTTTTACACTTTTTTCGGTATGGCAGTTATGAAACTCGGCATGTTCTCTTAATGCGATGCTGGTTGAAATTACTCTTTTTTTTTCTTTTTTTTCATTTGTTTTTCTGGTATCTTCTCCGGGACAACCGTTCAATTCTTCATTTTTCATAATATAATACTTTAAAATATTTTTATATAAAATTATAGTCGGTAAAAATTAAGTTTGCAAATATAATACATATTGTTTCTAAAGTCAATTAAACTCAATCGATTTAGGTGCTTTTAAACATAAATATTATCTTAAATGATTAACAAAAAAAAGTTATACTAAAGTGAAACTAATAAAAATCTAAAATACGAATTATTATTTCTGATTCGGTTAACCCGATATAATTTGTGTTACAGACCTTGTTTAACAATGTATTTGAAATGGTATGCGAATATTATAATATATTATAGGTGTTAATGATTGTTTAATTTATTTTTAATGAGCCGGCTTAATTTCTTATCGATAGTTTTGAAAATTTATTTTTTTGAATCCCACGATATGCACTGCATTACATAATGAGAAAATATTTTTTTGAATGACTTAAATTTATAATTTTGTAAAGAATAATTACCAAAATAAAATAATTGAATTTATGAAAAACATAGAGGAAATGAAAGCCAGACATGTATTGTTGAAAGAATACAAATATAAATCGGCTCCCATTGACAAAGGTTATAATAACCGTACATTATACGTTAATGTTTCTGATAATACTATAAATGAAAAACCGGTAAGCCAGCAGATGAAAGAAAAATTTATCGGCGGAAAAGGTTTTGGTTTAAGGTTGTTGTGGGATGCAACAAAACCCGATACAAAATGGAATGACCCCGATAATGAAATTGTAATTTCTCCGGGACCAATTGCCGGTATTACTCAGTATTCCGGCACAGGAAAATCATTGGTTGTTGCCATTTCTCCGCAAACGGATGTAGTTATAGACAGTAATGTTGGCGGGTATTTTGGACCATTCCTGAAATTCTCTGGATTTGATTCATTGGAATTACAAGGAAAATCAGAAAAAGAAGTGATTATTGTGATTGATGGTGTTAATTCAAGAATTACTATTGAAGAAGCGCCTGAAGAAACTATCGACAGCCATATTCTTGCTGAAGAACTCACAATGATGTATGCCAATGATGAAAAAGACAGGATGAATGTTGCTGTTGTATCAGCCGGAATGGCAGCACAGCACAGTCTTATAGGTATGCTTAATTTTAGTTTCTGGGATCCGAGAAGAAAAGTCTGCCGCTTAAAACAAGCCGGTCGTGGTGGAATAGGAACCGTTTTAAGAGATAAAAAAATTAAAGCAATAGTTTGTAAATATTCAGGTGTAAAAGGAAATTTAAATAATGTTGTAAACCTCGAAGCTATTGCTGAACGCGGGAAACGTTTCAATAAAGAAATTCGTGAACTCGACGATAAACAATGTGAAATGCGTACCAAAGGCACTGCTCACCTTGTTGAGATCATGAACGATTATGATTTGTTGCCTACTCATAACTTTAAATTCGGAAGTCATCCCAAAGCCGGCGGACTTCATTCTGAAATATGGAAATCGAAATTTACACAGGGATTACCCGATGGTTGCTGGATTGGATGTACTATGGCCTGTGCAAAAGCAGTTGATAATTTTGAATTAAAAACCGGACCATACAAGGGAACTAAAGTTACTGTTGACGGACCGGAATATGAAACAGCCGGAAGTCTTGGTTCGTGTATTGGCGTATGGGAAGCCGATCATGTTATTGAATGTAATTTCTATTGTGATACATATGGAATATGCACTATCACTTATGGAACGCTTACTGCTTTCATTATGGAATGTTATGAGAACGGAATTTTAAATAAAGAAAGAACAGGCGGACTGGAATTGAATTTTGGAAACTGGGATGCAGTAATGGAAATGCTGCATCAAATGGCACGTGGCGAAGGTTTTGGGAAAATTGCAGGACTCGGTGTTCGTAAGATGAAAGAATTATTTGCAAAGAACGGCTGGGGCGATCTTAAGTTTATGCAGGATATAGGCATGGAAAATAAAGGTCTTGAATATTCTCAGTATGTTTCAAAGGAATCGCTTGCTCAGCAAGGAGGTTATGCCATGACCAATAAAGGTCCTCAGCACGATGAAGCATGGCTGATATTTATGGATATGGTAAACAACCAGATTCCTACTTTTGAGAAAAAAGCGGAAGCTTTACATTATTTCCCAATGTTCCGTACATGGTTCGGTTTAATGGGATTATGTAAATTACCATGGAACGACGTGGAACCCGAAAATAATAAACAAACCGCTGAACCTGCAAAAGTTCCCGAACATGTGGACAATTACCTGACAATATTCACCGCAGTTACAGGATTACCACTTGATAATAAAGGATTGATACTTCAATCGGAAAGAGTATATAATTTCCAGAGGATATTCAGTATCCGCAGGGGATACGGCTTGCGCAAACATGATGCTCAACCTTACCGTGCTTGTGGACCTGTAACTAATGAAGAATATGAATCAAGACAGGAACGTTATGACAAGCAAATGAAAGAACTGATTGGTGTTGATCCAACCGGAAAATCAACTACTGAGAAAGTTGCAATCACTCGTAAATATCGTGAAGATCGTTATGAACAGTTGCTCGATGCAGTTTATCAAAGAAGAGGCTGGACCAAAAACGGAGTTCCTACAATTGAACATTTAAAAGAAATAGGAATGGATTTACCCGAATTGATTGAAGTGGTAAAACCTCTACAATAAAAATTAAGAAACCCCGCTGATTCAGCGGGGTTTCTTTTTATTCGTGAAACTCAAATTTCAAAAACATTCTGAATTGAAATTTGTAAGTTGAACGCCAGCCTTGCCGGCGAAATAGAAATCCCGATAGCAGATGCGTTCCGATACAATCAGAACGGGATAAATGATTGAATACTCCGCAGCTTGCTGAGCAAAAAAAGAAATACTTATCGATACCCCACTGCTCTGCGGCTGGGGGCTTCATTTTTTGTCAAAATAAAAATTCAATGAAAGCTTTATATATGTTGGGTTTAAGTTATACTTATTGTCATATGTTCTTTTTGTTGACACATCTGTTCCTAAATTAGGATCATAAACAAGAACATCATCTTCGTATTTATATTTTAAATGAAGAAACCTATACCCAAATTCTCCACCTATACTAAAGTTATCGTCGAAGAAATATTCAGTACCAAAGCCGAATTGAAATCCTAACGCGTTAATCCCTTTTAAATTTTCTTTAAAATCTTCATTGGCTGATGGGTCACTACTGTCTTCAACTTTCCCAAATGGAAAAAACTTTATAAAACCTGTACTAAGAAAGGCTTTAAGCTTATTGTTTTCTTTAATGAAATATTTTAATCCCAGTGAAGGAGCCAAAACAGTTAATGAATATTTATATTCATCTTTATAACTTACAATGCTACCCATATTTGAATCATACCTTCTTCCGGTTTCAATATAGTTAACATTTCCATTTATCATTTGAAGGCTAAAAAATGGAACAAAATTATTTTTCTTTATGCCGAAAGTAGCACTGTTTAATTGTAAACCCGGACTTACACTAAATGTAAACTGAGCGTAGCTTTTAGTGAGCGACATTGCAATTAATATTGCTATGATTGTGATTAATTTTATTTTTTTCATGTTGTTAAATTTAAAATTTACTTGTATTATTTTATTATTATGATTTGACAAATCTATTGTTGTAATAAAAAGCTGCAATTAAAACGGGGTTAATGAGACATTAAAATTGCATTAAACCCAAATTATGTAATAGGCAAAAAATTAGATAAAATAAAATTAAGAATTTGATTATACTGAATCTTGACGAATTTGCAAAGTCAAAGTCGTTTAGATTCAGTAATACTGAGCGAATGAATTTGCATTATTTTGCAAATTCGTTCAGCCGAAGTATAAAACCGTTGACGGGCAATAAGTGCAGGTATTTTTATTATTTAAAAAGTTCTAATGCTACGCATTATGAACTTATGGATTTTCAGTAATTGAATTTTCTATTGCGTAATCTGGGTTTAACCTGTTGTCATCAATCTAAAACAAATCTAAACGTGGCTGACAAAATTTTTAATTTTATATGCAATTTATTTCCTGAAAGAATTTAATTTTTTTACAGCGATCAGCCTGTCGTAGCTTGTTCCTTGTTCCTGGTTGTATACGTAGATGGTATAATCATTTTCAGTGTCGAAATGATTTCCTTCAATAAAAGTTTCATCGCCTGTTTTTTCATTGTTATTCAACAGAACATATTCGTAATTGTAGTAGCCTTGTTTAAGATATAATGTTCCTGTATATGCACTATGTGTTTTATCATATTTCATGATGGCTTCTTTTTTATATTGCCAGTCGGTAAGCGCGCCAAAAATATAAATATTTCCTTCGGCAATTTGTTCGTAATAAGGTAATACAAAATGTACATAAGCATATTCTGCTTCAATATCGCTGCTTTTAATGGCATCATCTGTTTTAATAAACTTCAATCCATTGATATCAGTTTCAGATGAGTAAACTTTATATGAGCGACGTTCATCAGGCAACAGGTATACTTCATAACCCAGCGAATCACGAACAACTTTATTTATACGGTCAGAAATAAACCGAATGCTTTTTGTGTCGAAATGCCTGAATTCATTACCGCCATTAAAAACATTGATGTCTTCGTAATCATAAACAAGCTTGTTGTCTTTTACATATTTTGGTTTAATATCATACACTGCATTATCCCAGCGATTATTTTGCTGTATGATAACTTTTAAATCAATGTAAGGATTAGAAATAGTATATGATGGATTTGAAATGGAAAAATCAACTTCCTGTTTATAAAACATATCTTCGTTCGACGTAGCGCGCTTTACTTCTCCTACTACATCAACCTTTTGTTCAAATATCATGAAACGTCTTGTCAGTACAAGGTTTTCTTCGGTATCATCATTTTCAAAAACTTTTAAAATATAATTTCCTGATTTTGTGGGACGAAGATTTTCTGAAGGGAATTTTAAATCGTAATGATAATATTTCTGCAAGGTATTAAACGAAGGAGAATAGGTGTTTATATAATCGTCATTGAACCCATCAATATAATCCATTTGCAGCATATCCGAAGGTTTCCAACCGGCATCGCAATGAATGATCGTATACTTGTATGATTTTATATCATCGCTGAAATCATCAAAACTAAGTATTAATTCCTCGTCTGAGCCAAGTTGTAAAAGAGGAGGAGATAATTCAAATCCATCTTTATAAAATAAGATGGTATTGATATTTTCTTTATAAGTATAATCTTCGTAACGAAGAAAGGTTTTTTTGTAATATTCATCTTCATTTGAAACAGGTTTCTCTTTGTTTTTATTTTTCTTTTTTATAGTATCACAAGGAATAGATGCTTTTACAGACAAAGAGAAGCAAAACAAAAAAATAAAAACAAAAGGAAAAATATATGATTGGTTTTTCAGTTTACTGAATAAATACATTTTGAATAGTAATTAAGGTTTCCAAATAATTTCTTCAATATTATTATCTCTTGCAATTTTACGGGCAAGAATGAACAAAAAATCGGAAAGCCTGTTCAGGTATTGTATTATAAGTTTATCAACTTCATTATGAGCTGCAAGTTCAAGAGTAACGCGTTCAGCGCGACGGCATACGCAACGTGTGATATGGCAAAGTGAAACGATTGAATGACCACCGGGTATTATAAACGAATTCAGTTCGGGTAATGTTTCACTGATGGTATCAATTTCTTGTTCAAGAAGTGTAATGTCTTCGGTTTTTATTTTTGGTAACTTTTCTGCGGCTTTTTCATTTTCGGCTGCAAGCAGCGATTCGGCTGTAAATAATTTATTCTGGATTTGAAGCAAAATTTTTTTAGTATCTGTATCGGAAATTACATCGCGTAAATATCCTATGTATGAATTCAGTTCATCGAGTGTTCCATATGCAACAATCCGTTTGTGAAACTTGGGGATGCGCATACCTCCAAGCAACGAGGTTTCGCCGAAGTCTCCTGTTTTTGTATATATTTTAGCTTTGTTTTTTTTCGTCGGCATAATCTAAAATAGCTTTGTTGTATGTTGTAATGTTTTTATTGATATCATCGGATGCTACTTTCCCGTCAATCAATCGGATGATGCGGTGCGCATGAAGAGCAATACTTTCTTCGTGGGTTACAATGATAATAGTATTTCCTGCTTTATGAATTTCTTCAAAAAGCCCCATGATTTCAATTGAAATTTTTGAATCCAGGTTTCCAGTGGGTTCATCGGCAAGAATAATTGACGGATTATTTACTAATGCTCTTGCGATTGCAACACGCTGACGCTGGCCCCCCGAAAGTTCATTTGGACGATGTGTAATTCGATCTTCAAGGTTAACGCTTTTTAAAACTTCTGTTGCTCTTTCTATTCTTTTATTTTTCCCGAAACCGGCATATATTAAAGGTAAAGCAACATTATCAAGAGCTGTAGCGCGGGGAAGTAAATTAAAAGTTTGAAATACAAAACCAATTTCCTTGTTACGGATCACTGCAAGATTGAAATCGGAAAGTGAACTTACATCAGTGCCGTTTAGTATATATTGTCCGTCAGTAGGCGAATCAAGGCAACCAAGAATATTCATTAAAGTCGATTTCCCTGAACCGGATGGTCCCATTAATGCTACATATTCATTCCTGTAAATGCATAATGAAATATCACGTAATGCCCGAACTATTTCAGTTCCCACTTTATAGTTCTTTGTTATATGATCAAATCGTATTACTTCTTCTTTTTCTGCCATTTTATTTATGAATCATAGTGTTATTGCAAATGTATCGATTTATTGTTTAATATCGGATAACAAAACTTTCTCTACTCAATTCTTTACGGAAAAATACCATCCCAATAAAAAACAGATCGATAGAAACTTTTACTGATGTATGGTTTTTTATTTTATCCCATGCGTGTTTCATTCCCTCCGACCAGTTAATATCATCGAAAATGAAAACGCTTTCGTTATTAATAAATTGCAGAGCAGTTTCAAAATATTTTAAAGTAGCTTCCTCTGTATGATTTCCATCAAAAAAAATAAATTCAGGCTTATTCTGACTGACAAAGGTTTTAAGGATGTCATCAAAATTTCCTGTAATGAATTCAATATTTTTTAAACTTAATTTGTTAGCATTATCTTTTGCAATTTCAGAAATATTTTTACAGCCTTCAATAGTAATAATTTTAGTTTCAGGATTTGCTTTAGCCATGTAACATGTGCTGATACCAAGGCTTGTGCCCAGTTCCAAAACTTTCGAAGGCTTGTAATGTTTTACCAACCGATATAGTAATAATGCGTATTTCCTGCTTTTCAGCGAATGCTTTGCTATGTCGCTGATGGTTTTTGTTTTATTTTTATTATTTACCGAGCCTGCACCAAAGTCGGTAACTAATATTTCCGAATTATTTTTTTTAAGTTCTTTTCGCAAATGTTCAATATCTGTTATTCCTTTATTGTTGGTTTTGCTTTTTATTACATTACAAACAAAATCATAAATAAATGGAGAATGAATATCGTAACGGGTTTTTGACGAAAAATAATAATGCAGGTATTGATGTATGACAGAGGCTTTATTCATTCAACGAAGATAAATAAAACCCTGATATTTTAATAATATATTCATTCAAATTATCTGATATTAATTTTAAATTTGCATGTGAAAATCGGTTTAAAATAAAACAATATATAAATGAAAATATTTTCTTCAATTGCAAAATATTTTTCTTTGGTAAAATTCTCTCATACTGTTTTTGCTTTACCTTTTGCATTCATAGGCTTCTTCCTTGGTTCTGATGAGATATATAATAATTTTGATATAAAACTTTTTTTATTGGTATTTCTTTGCATGGTATTGGCTCGCAGTTCTGCAATGGCTTTTAACCGCTACCTTGACCGTAGTTTCGATAAAAAAAATCCCAGAACAGCAATACGCGAAATACCTTCCGGAAAAATTTCTCCTACTACAGCACTTGTGTTTACAATAGTTTCAGCAACAGCATTTATAGTTACAACATATTTTATTAACCTATTATGTTTCTTCCTTTCTCCAGTGGCTTTGCTTGTAATTATGGGTTACAGTTATACCAAGCGTTTTACGCCGTTATGCCATTTAGTGCTGGGATTAGGTTTGGCATTGGCGCCTATAGGAGCTTACATTGCAGTAACTGCGCATTTTGCAGTAGTACCTGTGCTTTATTCATTTGCTGTTCTTTTCTGGGTTTCCGGTTTCGATATAATTTATGCATTACAGGATATTGAGTTCGATAAGTCACAAAACCTTAAATCAATTCCTGTAGTTATTGGTATAAAAAATTCATTGATTCTTTCAGGATTATTTCATTTTGTTACAGCTGCAATAATTATATACAACGGAATTTTTCTGAATTTTGGAATGTTTTACTGGATAGGCTCATTAATATATATTTTACTTTTAATCTATCAGCATTTAATTGTAAAGCCATCCGATTTAAGTCGTATCAACCTGGCCTTTGTTACATTAAATGGTTTTGCCAGCATATCTTTTGGGGTTTTTGTAATTGCGGAAATCATTTCTAAATGGCTGATATGAATTCTTTTGTGTTTATTATTTCAAAAATGGAAACATTTTTATTATCTTGCGTTAAAATTTGATGATAAAATTTCTTCCACATGAAAAAATATTTTCTGATTTTTCTTTTCGCAATTTATTTTATTAATATTGCGCATTCACAGGATACTATTGTTGCTAAAGGTGTTGACGACCAGAAAGCAGAAAAGCTTTACAACGAAGGCATCACTTTGTATGATGCAAAAAGCTATAACGATGCTTTGGCAAAATTCAATGAAGCGATAACACTAAAACCTGAATTTGAAAAAGCATATTACAACAGGGGTTCTGTAAAATTTGAACTAAAAGATTATTCAGGTGCCCTTACCGATTTTAATAAATCAATTGAATTAAATCCTGGTAACGATAAAGCTTTTTTTAGCCGTGCTCAGGTTAAATACGCACAGGATAATAAAACGGGAGCAATTGAAGATTATAGCAATGCAATAAAAATAAATACTGCTTATGCACAAGCATACTATTACCGCGGCGGAATTTATTTTGAAAATAGCGAGTATCAAAAAGCATCAGACGATTTTACTAATGCTATAAAAAATAAATCGGATTATGCTTATGCATACAATGACAGGGGAAGTGCAAAAAAAATGCTTGATGATTTAAAAGGTGCTAAAGAAGATTATCAGAAAGCAGTGAAATTAAATCCAAAACTTGCATTTGCATTTAATAATTTAGGAAGTGTTGAAAAAAAATTAGGCAATCTGAAAGATGCTCTTGATGATTATACTGCTGCAATAAAAATAGATGTTTCATATTACATTGCCTATAATAACAGGGGTAGCGTTAAAATGGAATTGGGAGATTACTCAGGCGCTATTGAAGATTTTACACAGGCCATAAATTTAAAACAGGATTATGCTTATGCATACAATAACAGGGGCAATGCGTATTATAAGAAAAAAGAATATAAAAGCGCTGTTGAAGATTATAACAAAGCAATTAAATTAAATGAGAATTATGGTTATGCTTATTTAAATAGGGGAATTTCAAAAGAAATGCTGCGTGATGTAAAAGGAGCATGTGAAGATTGGAAAAAGGCAGCAACACTTGGAATTACTTCTGCCGAGACTTATTCCGGAAAGTGTAAATAATATTTTATTAACCTGAAAAAATAATTTTATGCGCACAATAAAATTCTATATCGTATCATTGATTTTAGTTTTTATTCTCAACATTGGATTTGCACAGAAAAATGTTGAATTTGATAAAAAAAATTTTCCTGATCAAAAATCAGAATTAAAAGAAGCTTTAAAAGAACTCGGAGCAGGTGATGATTTATATGAACTGGGTGGGGGGAACTTCACGATCGCCATTGATCATTATTTAAAAGCGCAGGCATTTAATCCTAATAATGCATTACTTAATTATAAATTAGGAAAATGTTTTTTGAATTCTCCTGATAAGAAAAAATCAATACCTTATTTTGAAAGCGCTGTAAAACTTAATTCTAATATTGCAGCCGACTTACATTATCTGCTTGGACAGGCTTATCATTTCAATTATGACTTTGATAAAGCACAATTCGAATTTAAGACATACAAAGAATCATTGTCGCCTACAGAATTAGAAAAAATTTCAAAAGAAATTGAACGAAGAATTACACAAGCCCAATATGGTGCTGAATTGGTAAAAAATCCTATTCGGGTTTTTATTGATAATATGGGAACTTCAATAAACTCAACGCTTCCTGAATATAGTCCTATTATTACTGCTGACGAATCAACACTGTTTTTTACCGCACGGCATGAAAATACTACCGGTGGAGCTAAAGACCCAACCGATTTTAAATATTTTGAAGATATTTATATATCATATAATAAAGATAATGTTTGGTCGCCTTCTATAAATCCCGGTAAACCGTTAAATTCAGAAACACATGATGCTACTGTTGGAATCTCTCCTGACGGACAAACTCTGCTGATATACAAAGGAGAAAATGGAGGTGATATTTATGAATGTAAACTTGATGGAAACCAATGGGGAAAACCGGAAAGACTTTCAAAACAAATCAATACCAATTATCATGAATCCGGCGCATCTTTTGGCCCCGATGGTCGTACACTTTATTTTGTAAGCGATAAACCCGGTGGTTTTGGCGGAAGTGATATTTATGTTACCAAGAAAAATGATAAGAATAAATGGACAGAGCCGGTTAATATTGGTAATGTTATTAATACTGATATGGATGAAGAAGGTGTGTTCATGCATCCCGATGGAAAAACATTGTATTTTAGTTCTAAAGGTCATAAAACAATGGGTGGTTATGATATTTTTAAATCAGAATTTATTGATGGAAAATGGTCAGAGCCTGAAAATATTGGATATCCTGTTAATACTACTGACGATGATGTCTTTTTTACTATTTCAGCAAGTGGACTTCATGGTTACTATTCTTCTGCAATGCCCGGTGGATATGGTAGTCAGGATATTTATATGGTTACAATTCTTGGTCCCGAAAAACCGGTTATAAATAATAATGAGGATAACTTGCTTGCAAGCATTACAGCTCCTGTAAGCGAAACAGTTATTGAATCTACGGTTGAGATCAAATCAAACCAGCTTACTTTACTTAAAGGTTCTATTGTTGATGATAAATCTTCTGAAGCTTTAAAAGCAACAATTGAATTAACCGATAATGTGAAGAATGAAGTTATAGCAAGTTTTGAATCGAATAGTGCATCAGGTAAATACCTTGTTTCATTGCCTTCGGGTGTTAATTATGGTATTGCCGTAAAAGCAGAAGGTTATTTATTTCATTCTGAAAATTTTGATATACCTGCAGCTACTGGATTTAGAGAAATTGTGAAGGATATTCGTATGAAGAAAATTGAAGTAGGTAATAAAATTGTGTTGAATAATATTTTCTTTGATTTTGATAAAGCAACACTTAGAACAGAATCAACTTCTGAACTTGATCGCTTGGTAAAACTGCTTATAGATATGCCTAATTTAAAAATAGAGATATCGGGACATACCGATAATATTGGATCAGCAGCATATAATAAAACACTTTCTGAAAATCGTGCTAAATCAGTGGTTGATTATCTTGTAAAAAATGGAATATCTTCGGATCGACTTACATATAAAGGTTATGGTTTTGACCAGCCTCTTGCTTCAAATGATTCTGAAGAAGGCCGACAAAAGAACAGGCGTACTGAATTTAAAGTAATCAGTAAGTAATTGGTTTGTAAGTTGGATAATGTAATTCAACACAGATGGATTGCATAATGTCTTTTTCTGATCCACCGCAAATCGGGATAAATCAGCATAACTTGTTTTAATCATATTAGCTTCGCAATTTTTTTTAATTGTGCTCATAAGCTCACTTTTTGATAATATGTGAATTCGGAACTGATCGTTCAGTTTGCAAATCTGTTGAAAGCGAATATAATTCATATATTACAAATGAAATCATAAATAAAAAAAGCCTTTCAAAAGAAAGGCTTTGGGAATATAGAAATATTATTTCTATTCTAGAGTAAACCTGATAGGCAGGTTAAATTGAACACGTACAGGAACACCATTTTGTTTTCCGGGTTTCCATTTAGGCATGTTTTTAACAACACGTACAGCTTCTTCACCGCAACCACCGCCAATATCTTTTAGTACTTGTACATTGGAAATGCTTCCGTCTTTTTCAACAACAAAGGTTACGATAACTGTTCCTGTTATATTTGTTTCTTTGGCAATCTGGGGATATTTAATATTTTCTCCAAGCCATGCATACATTTTTTCTTCCCCACCATCAAATCCCGGCATAAGCTCAACTATGGTTAGAATAGGTGCAGCCTGTTCAATAACCTGGTTTTGAGTTTCTTCAACAACGATTTCTGTTTCTTCTGTAACAGCTGTTGTTGTAGATTGCTGGCTCAAATCATCCTGGTTAAGAGCACCGGTATCTTCAACAGAATCGGCAGTAACAACAGGTGCAGTAAATTTCACCTTTTGTTCTAACGCTTCAGGAGGAGGTGGAGGAGGTGGAGGAGGTGGTGCATCTTCCGGTGGTTTATTCATGTCAGTAAATACAACACCTACTTCTTTATCTACATTTACCGAATGAGCTTGTTTGAAAATAAGAAAAGGAATGATAACTGCGAGAGCAAGGGCTATTACTGCAGCAGTAAGCGCACGGGTAACAAAACGGTTATACGCTTTCCTTAGGTAATAGGCTCCATATTCCTTATTACGTTTTTCAAAAACTATCTCATCGATGTCAGTTTTTATTTTTTCAGCCATTTTCGTTTTTATTTTTTATAACGAATAAAATTCATTTTACTTAGCAGCATCAATCATTCCCAGTTCCACATCACTAATATCAACAACAGCGTAACTGGCAATGTTGCAAATAGCCATTTCATCGATAATGTCAACAATATTCTTATACTTAGCTTTTTCATCAGCTTTTATAAGAACGATTGGCGAGCCTTTGTCTGATTTTTTTATTTCCTTAATTTTTCGGTTCAAAGTACTGTCAGCCATTAATAAGTCACCTTTTAAAACTTTCTGTTTAAGTTCTTCAACCTGTTTGAAAACATTTTTATTTTTATTAAGAAGGACTTTACGAATGCCATCTTTGCTGTAATCGGTTTTTATTAATTCGGGCAGTGGTGGAGTTTTTGGATCAGCCAAACCGGGATACCAATAAAGTTTATCGTCTCCAGACATAAGAATATTTATAACTCTGTCTTTATTTATTTTAGGACCCTCGCTAGTTTTATCAGATTTTTCCGGCATAGTGATTTCCATTACTTTTGGCTTACTGAAAGCTGTAGTAAGCATAAAAAAGGTGATAAGCAAACACATAAGGTCCACCATAGGAGTCATGTCAATATGCGTGGAGTGCTTTTTAGGTTTTTTTCTCTGACCTTTTTCTTGTTTTTCTTCCTGGATTATTTCTGCCATAATTTATATTTTATATCAAGAATATATTATTAATTTAAATCTTCAAGTTTTACTTCTTCTTTTTGAAGATTAGTTGTAAGGTTAAATTTATTCACTTTGTTTTCTTGCATTAAGTCCATAACCTTTTTTACTGTTTTGTAATCAGTATTGGCATCACCTCTTATGGCAACTTCTGCTTGCTGGTTTACGATACGTGCATAACGAACCCAATAACCAAGCTGGTTATCTGCAGAGTCAGTTGGGATGCCTATTTCCATAGCTTCCCTTTCTTTTGAATCTTCAGTATTTAACCATCTTTTTAAAATATTAATAGGCATTCCAAAAGAAGAAGATGTTTCAAATTTATTCAGTTCTTTTTCGGAAAATTTAATATTGTATCGTTCTCCCATTTTTGCAAGTATATCTCTGCGGTAATGAGTTGAAGAATCTTTACCGTTATCAATATTGAAGAAAATCTTATCATCTTTAGCAATAGAAATGGTGATAATATTTTTTTCAGGTGCTTGTTTTTCAGAAATAGAACTTGGCGTATCAATAACAGCAGCTTCTTGAGGCCTGAAAGTAGAAGTAAGCATAAAAAAGGTTAAAAGCAACGAAAACAAATCCACCATCGGCGTCATGTCGATGTGTGGTGATTTGGTCGGTAGCTTTATTTTTGGCATGTTTTATTTTTTTTAATTAATGAGTTTATTGGTCTTAATTATTTAGTAGTAGCAGCAAAAGTTTGAACAATGCTGAATCCTGCTTCATCAATTTTAAAAGTCATACCATCAATAACCGATGAAAAATAGTTGAAAAGTATAATTGCGCTTGCTGAACCACCAATACCAAATGCAGTATTGATAAGAGCTTCTGATATACCTGTTGCAAGAGCAAGAGCATCCGGAGAACCTGCTGATGCCAAAGCGGCAAATGCACGGATCATTCCGAATACTGTACCAAGTAGTCCAATAAGTACTGATAATGAAGCCAAGGTAGAAAGGAATACTAAATTCTTTGATAACATAGGAGCTTCTAAGGTAGCTGCTTCATCAAATTCTTTCTGTAAAGCAAGTACTTTCTGTTCCTTTTCTAATCTTGTATCATTTTGTAATTCTCTGTATTTTCCTAATGTAGCCCTGGCAACATTGGCAATAGAACCTTTTTGTTTGTCGCATTCTGCAATAGCAGCTTCTATTTGGTCAGAAGCCAGTAAAGTTTGAAGATTCCTTAAAAATGCACCTGCATTATATTTACTCATTCCTAATGATAAAATTCCGAAAACAATTAAAGCTGCAACAATTAAAATTGGACCGATAATCATATCTTTTACTAAAATTAAATATGCAAAACCTCCTAAAACCAATAGGAAAGAAACAAGTCTTAATATAAGTTTAAATGTAGCATAACCAACACTGCCACCTCTAGCCATTTCTATAGTGATTAATCTTTCGAGAGAGAAAATCATAATTACTAATACGCAAGTAAGAAGTATAGGAACGATTATACCTCCTTTATACATCATTGCTAAAAAGTTACCGGGTATTGGTGTTCCTTCAGGATTTCCTCCTTGAAAGTTATCCGGGTTTCCCATTACGAAGATGAAAATCGCAATTGCGGCTGCTAATGCAATTAGCAGGGAGCTAACTGCAAAAACGGATGACATTGCATCTTTCAGCGTTTGACCAGTTGAATTCTTTGCCATAGTTTTTAATTTATTGATTAATAATTTATTTGATTTTTGTTTATTTGTTTTTTATGTGTGGCAAATATAAATATTTTTTTAAATAACAATACCTGTAAATTCTTTAATTATTTTTATTATTTAAAATTCAGAATGATGGCTTGCCTGCCTTTAATTCAAATTAGTTTAATAATTAGTTTATTACCTCCTTTTATTAGATGAATAAAAATAAAATTTCTTGTGGTTTTACACATCAAAAATAATATTATGTATAATATCTAAAAAGCAACAATCATTATAAGGTAAAAAAATATAAGTTAACGGATAAAATAAAAAAGTTAACGGTAAAAAAAAGGGGCTGAATATTCAGCCCCTTTTAAAATAAAATATTGTTAATATTAATATGGGCATTTCACTGCCAGCGATTTTTTTATATCAATTGAATTTTGATCTTTTGGGTCGATTGCTAATATTTTATCGCAGTAACCAATACTTTTTTTAGCATCTTCGCATTTTTTATTCATATTATATTGTTTGAAGTAATAATATCTCAAATAACTATATGCGGTAGTAAGATATTTTACATATTTGGCCGAATCAGCTAAAGATAAAGTTACTAAATTTTCATAATATGGTTTGGCAAGCCCGAGTTCACTTGTTGAATCAACAATGGATCTACCTTGTGCACGATACATAACAGCATTAATATAATCTGGTTTTTGTGCAAGAACAGAACCAAAGCATGTATCAGCCTTATCATATTTTTTTGCGTTCAGACAGGTTTTTCCAGCTTCATAATAGTCCATCAGAGTTGGTTTTCCTGAACTGATTTTCAATTCAATATATTTTGCAGCCAAATCATATTGTTTCAATGCAGCATATTCTTTTGATATTTTTGAGTATAAATCATAATTAGTAGAATCTAATTCTAAAGCTTTGATATATTTTTGTGAAGCTTCATCATGAGTGCCAAGTTTGCTTAGGATGTCGCCATAATAACTATAATCATCAGCCATAATTTTATCAGGTTTGGTATATTGGAAGAAGGTTTTAATTGCAGTTAAAGCATCCTGATAATTGTTAAGATTATAATAAGAATAGGCTTCCAACCGGTTGACATAATTATAATTTTTATTTATTGCATCCTTGTCAAGAGTTTTCAGTTCTTCAATATATTTAACAGCTTCTTCATATTTTTTTGCCATGTAAAGAAAAGCAGCATAACGTACTTTCGCATAAAAGTTATTGCCTGAAAGCTCTATGAATTTTTCGTAATCTTTAATACCATTGTCCCATTGTTGTGCAAGACCATACAATTCGGCTCTTTCGCGATAAGCAGGAGCAAAAGTACTTTCAATATCAATAGCTTTTTTATAATAATCCAAAGCATCATTGTATGATTTAGCTCTCATCCATAGTTGTCCTATTTTTACCATAGCCTTACATGATTTTGGGTCAAGTTCATTAGCTTTATTATAAGCAACTATTGCGCTTGAGCCATCATTGTAGTTAAGGTAAATATCACCTTTAATCAAATAAACTTCAGGAACAAGTGTGCTTCGTTCGGTTGCATTATCAATAATTTCGAGCAAAGCTTCTTTTGTAAAACCAGGAGCTTTAAGGTATGCTTCTGCAATTTTTGCATAAGATAGAGCTTGTTTTGTAGTTGGGATATCTGATTTTGTATATTTCATACCCTTCAGAGGCATTAGATCTTTTGCTTTCTGAATACTAGCATCTGCTTCTGTTCTTTTATTTTGTAAAATATAAACTCTTCCAGCGCCAATATAATTTAATGGGTCAGCAGGAGCTTTCTCAATACCTTTATTAAAATACTGAAGAGCTGAATTTGCTGCTTCGCTTAATGATGCAGCAGCGCTATCTACAAAATATTGTTTAAGAAAGCTTTCGCCATAATAAAAATATATTTCACCATTTGTTGGCTGTGCTGCAAGTAAGTCGTCGAATGCTTTATGCGAAGCATCATACTGTTCGCTTTCCGAAAGGCGGATGGCAGATTTTAGATCCTGTGCTTTCAATGTATATTGCGAAAGCACTACTACCAAAAATAAGCATACAAAAAATTTAACATAACGTAACATTTTATTTATCTCCTTATATTTAAATTATTCACTTTTTATTGTAATAAGTCTGACTGGCATTGTGGCAGGGACAAGTCCTGATTTCAGTGCTATTCGTTGTCCTTTTTCTCCTGCAACAAAGGAAACAAAACCTGTGCCAAGCCCTGTGAATGTTTCACGGTTAATCATATAAACATCACGTGTTAGTGGATATGAGCCTTCAGCAATATTCCCGGGATAGGGTTTGTAATAGTCGTCAATGCTTCCCGGAGTACTAACTGAAATTACTTTTATTTTTTTTAGAAATTCATGAGATATGCTGTCATCTTTATCACTAATCCAGTTTACACTAATAATACCAATTGCATTTTTATTTTTTTCCACATAACTAATTACATCGGAATTAGTATTTACAGCAAAACAATTTTTTGGAAAATCATTTTTTAAATTGAATTTTTCTTTAATAAAACGTGTATTACATGATTTAGTGTTATCAAAAACAACATTTAATTCGGTAAGTAATGATTTAGGATTAATTTGATTCCATTTATTTATTTTACCTGAAAAAATATCGGCTATCTGCTCGTATTGAAGAAGGGTGTCAGGGTTGTCGTTATTGATAATAAAAGCCAAAGCATCAATAGCAATTTTTACCGTTTTGGGATAAATTTGTTTGCTCATAAGAACTTTTTCTTCTGTATCGGTAAGCTTGCGGTTAGTAATGACTATTCTTGCCGAGTCGTTCATAAAGTCAGCAAAAGCTTCGCCTTCGGGCTTATAAGAAGCATTGATTTTTGCATTTGCGTAAATAGATTCAAAAGTATATATTTCAGTGTCGTATAATAGTTGATATGCTTCGTCAACAGCAATTTTAATATTGCCTGATGTTGGAGTTTCGTTAATAGTATTATTTTTTTTATTGAATCCTGAACAAGAAGTTAAGAATAAAATAATTATCAGGACCGGACTATATTTAAGATAGGTTTTCATGGGTTATTCCTTTCGTTTTTTGATTGACGGATTTGTGTGTAAACTCTAGCTAAGCGAAAAAAACCATAAGCTATAAAGAAAATACCGATTATAGTTTTAATTTCCTGAGGCAGGTAAGTATAAACAGGAAAATATATTAACATAATGCCTAGTCCAAAGAAAATAACCACCATTCCCAGTCCGAACCAGATCATTATTTTAGCGAGAAGCTTTTTGTCAAAGGCCATCATTCTGAATATTGCCGCCGTTTCTTTTCGCTTAACTGTTAAACGCAAGAAACAGTATTTTATTGTAATTACTTTTATTTTTCTTAAATCAAGACCTAAATACTATTCGGTACAAATGTAAAAATATTTTTTATTCGGGAAATCATTTATAATAAAAGCTTTTTCTTTGAATAACAGAAGCTCGTAAACATAAATAATTTAGAATATTTATTACTATCAAAACAATATGACATATATGGAATAATATCACGATTTTCAATTTAAAATTGGAAATATACTCGTTCTTATAAGGTTTGCAAAGGCAAAACTGTTTAGAACGAGTTATACCGTACAGAAAACAAAAAATATTTTTGCAAAACTCTTTTCTGTCGGTATACTTCAATAAAAAAACCAAAACATTTCTAAAAAAATAACAAAATACTCCGCCGTGGTGGAAAAAAACAAACGAAACATGGAGTTTTCGCCTTTGGCTAAAAAACCCGAATGAGGTGGCCTCAATCAAAAAACCACACTCACTTCGTTCGTATTATTTTTTTCCCAAAATACCATTGAAAATTTACTAGACTATTTGCAACAAACAATAAACATCAAACGACAAACGAAAAATGGATTATTCGCCTTACGGCGAAAGAACCCTGAGGGAGGGCTTCAATCAAAAAACCACACTCACTACGTTCGTGCTATTTTTTTATTTCATTTTCATAAGACCTTTGACAATTACCCAAACCAGTTGCCACAAACAAACAACACAAGACACAAAGGGATTATTCGCCTTGTGGCGAAAGAACCCTGAGGGAGGGCTTCAATCAAAAAACCACACTCACTACGTTCGTGCTATTTTTTTATTTTCTTCAAAAGTCATAAAATAAATTTTAGACTTTTTCCGAAAATAAAAAAGCTCCTTGCGGAGCTGGCTTTTTGATTGGCGGAGAGAATGGGATTCGAACCCATGAAACGCTTGTGACGTTTACACACTTTCCAGGCGTGCGCCTTCGACCACTCGGCCATCTCTCCTTTGAATTTTTAAGGTTGCAAATATATAAAAATAAAAGAAAATAAAAATTACTTAAATATATTAATCTTCTGTTAGTTCACCTCTTAATGATATTTTCAACAGTTTTTTTATTTCAGGAATAGCAAAATTTTCTCCAAGTAAATACATTAATTTCGTTACTGCTGCTTCGGTTGTAATATCAGCACCGCCAATAACACCAATGTTATAAAGACTTGCGCCGGTTTCGTATTTCCCCTGTGCAACGGCTCCACCTTTGCATTGTGTAACATTAAGGATGATGATTCCTTTTTTTATCATTTTTTCCAAAGCTTCAAGAAACCATTTGTCTGTAGGAGCATTGCCTGAGCCATATGTTTCAAGTATTAGAGCTTTCAAACCTTTTATCTGTGAGAATGCTTCGATAGTGTTTTTTTCAATTCCCGGGAATAATTTCAGGATAGCAATATTCGCATCAAGCTTGGTGTGAACGATTAAAAAATCCATTATTGGGTTTGAAATAAACTGGTTGTTGAATTTGATGCGCACACCAACTTCGGCTAAAGGAGGGTAATTGGCAGAAGTAAATGCACTAAAATTTTCAGCATTGAATTTATGCGTTCTGTTGCCACGATATAAATTATGTTCAAAATAAATACACACTTCAGGAATTAACGGTTTATCGTTTTTTCGGGTAGCTGCTATTTCTATAGCGGTAATAAGATTTTCCCGGCCATCGGTGCGTATTACACCGATAGGTAGTTGTGAACCGGTAAGGATAACGGGTTTTGAAAGGTTTTCCAACATGAAACTTAATGCTGATGCTGTGAAAGCCATAGTATCGGAGCCATGCAGGATTACAAATCCATCGAATTTTTCGTAATTATTTTGTATTACTTTGGCTAGTTCTACCCACATTGCCGGGTTCATATTTGATGAATCTATCAATGGGTTGAAAGAATACGAATCGATATTCAAGTTGAATTTTTTCAGTTCAGGAAGATGTTTTAAAAGATGTTTGAAATCGAAAGGTTTCAATGCTCCTGATTTTTCGTCTTCAATCATTCCAATGGTTCCGCCTGTATAAATAATCAGGATTGAAGTTTTATTTTTCATATTTCGATATTAAAAAATGAACATGCGTTTTTTGTAGTGATTGCGGCTACTTCATCAACACTGCAATTACGTAGTGTTGCAATAAATTCAGCTATGGTTTTGATGTAAGCGCTTTCGTTTCGTTGTCCGCGATAAGGTACTGGTGGCAGGTAAGGTGAATCGGTTTCGAGAATAATATTTTCCAAAGGAATTTCTTTTACAACTTTTGCAAGCCCCGAATTTTTGTATGTAACCACTCCACCGATTCCGAGCAAATGATTATTTTTAATCAATTGTTTTGCCTGCTCCAAACTGCCCGGATAGCAATGGAAAACAGCTTTCACATCGGAATAATTTTTCTCGTTAAGTACTTGAATGATTTCATTCAGCGCATTACGACTGTGAATGATTACCGGAAGATTATATTTTTTTGCAAGCTCAAGCTGAAGTTTAAAAACTTCTATTTGTTCATTGATAAAAGTTTTATCCCAATACAAGTCAATTCCAATTTCACCAATGGCTACAAACTTTTCTTTCGCTAACCATTCGCTGATGATTTCCATTTCGGAATGATAATTTTGATTGACAGAACCGGGATGAAGCCCCATGCAGGAAAAACAAATACCGGGAAATTGATTGCACAAATCAAACATTGGTTTTATTGAAGTGCTGTCGATGTTGGGTAAAATCAGTTTTTTTACATCGTTCTGAATAGCACGATTGACGGTCAATTCAACATCATCTGCAAATTCTTCAAGGTAAATATGTGTATGCGAGTCTATCAAAATCATGTGGCAAAAATACTGCTTTTTGAAATGAAAAAATTTAATTTTTTACTTGAAAATTTAATAATTTCTTAATAGTTAAAAAATGTTGAATTAAAATAGTTTGTGATTTATTTTTATATTTTTGTAAAAAACAATAACCTTGAAAAAAATTCTGATAATAAGGTTCAGCTCAATTGGTGATATTGTGCTTACCTCGCCGATAATTCGTTGCGTAAAACAACAACTTAAAGATGTAGAATTACATTACCTTACAAAAGAATCACATTTGCCTATAGTAAAGCATAATCCTTATATCGATAAGATTTACACCATAAAGAAAAGTGTTATGTCGGTTATGCCTCAGTTAAAAGAAGAGAAGTATGATTTTATTATCGACTTACATAACAGCATACGTTCTACATCAACAGTGTTGCATCTTGTAAGACCTTTTAATTCGGTTAAAAAGCTAAATATTAAAAAAGAACTTTACGTTTATACAAAAATAAATTTACTTCCAAAAGTTCATAATGTTGACCGGTTTTTTGATGTGGTTGAAAAACTTGGAGTGAAGAATGATGGTAAAGGTCTGGATTATTTTATCAGTGATGATGAAGTTGTGAATCTTTCCGATTTACCCGAAACTCACAGGAATGGATATGTTGCTTTTGTTATTGGCGGAAAGCATGCTACTAAAAGATTGCCCGATAATAAAATAATTTCAATTTGTACAAGAATTCATCATCCTGTTATTATTCTTGGAGGTAAAGAAAATCATGAATCGGGTGAATTGATAAAAAGTGTAGTAGGAGATAAAGTTTATAATGCCTGCGGACTATATTCGCTGAACCAGGCAGCATCGATTATTCAACAATCGAAGCAGGTAATATCAAACGATACCGGCTTAATGCATGTTGCAGCTGCTTTTAAAAAACCTGTGATATCAATTTGGGGAAACACTGTCCCTGCATTCGGCATGTATCCTTATTTCCCGGAAGAATATAAACACCTTTCAAAAATCATTGAAGTAAAGAATCTGCATTGCCGTCCCTGCTCAAAGCTTGGATTTGAAAAATGCCCCAAGAACCATTTCAAATGCATGAACCTTATTGATGAAAAAGAAGTGGTGAATAGCATTCATTGGGAGTAAGAAAATTTAGTTGACAAGTTGATAAGCAGACAAGTTGACAAGGGGAAATGAAGTTCAAAGTTCAAACCTCAAACCTACCTAAGGCAGACAAAATATTCAATCATTATTTTTTAAATTTGCTGTAAATCCGTAAAATCCGCGTCATTCGTGTTCTATCATATAAATGGGGTAATGGTTGATAGGTTGAGCAGCTGGTTTGGTTAATAGTCATCGGTAAAAAAATAACTAATAAAATACAAAACAATTTTCTCTTTACTATTTTCTATTATAAATAAGGATTATTCTTTTTCTCGTATCCAATAGTTGTCGTAGGTCCGTGACCCGGGTAAACCATAGTATTTTCGGGCAGTACAAGCAATTTGTTTTTTATGCTGCTGATGAGCAGATCATGATTTCCGGTTGGAAGGTCGCTGCGGCCAATGCTTTCGTTAAACAGTACATCGCCAACAATTACAAAATTATCTTTTTCGGAATACAGGCAAATACTGCCATTGACATGTCCGGGAGTGTATAAAATTTTTAATTCCGAGCTTCCGAATTTTAAAATGTCATTTTCCGAAATAAAATTTTTAGGTTCAAAATATTCTACATCATCAAAGCCAAACGCTGCTGCATATTGCGCAACACCTTTTAAAATAGGAAGCCCGTCTTTATGAATTGTGAGCGGAATATTGTACGTATTGCAAATAAATTTATTTCCGGCAACATGGTCGATGTGCGGGTGAGTGCTTATCAGATGCACGGGTTTAAGGTTGTTTGCAGAAATATAATTTAAAAGTTTTTTTTCTTCATCGCTGTTCATGCAGGCAGCGTCAACTATTACACATTCTTTCGTTTCGTCGTACAACAAAAACATATTCACCTGGAAAGGGTTGAAAACAAAGGATTTTACAGTAATCATAAAATTTAAATTAGTGATTACAAAAGTATTAATAATTTGGGAAGGGAAAGAATTTGGATATTATGGAGTTAATACTTTGAAATAGCGTTTGTAATGATAACGACTAATAGCACTCTGCTGTCAAAGAAATAATGTCTTTGTCGGGTTGAGTGTTGGCTTTTAAATTTTTACTGAAGGGAAGGGAATTTTGTCTGCCGAGAATAGGTTACTGCCGATAGTGGGCGAAAAATGGAAAGCTGTTTTGTCGCCACACAAATATCTGCCTTTAAAATTAAGCTGCAAAAGTGCTTTACATTGTGCGATTGGGTTAATCAGCGACAAAACTTTCTATAAATTGAAAGCAGAAGCAAGTATTCTTTTTGCAGTCGCTTATTTTCTTGTCGCAGGTGAAAAATCATTTGCCGCAGGTTGTCATATTCACAGAGCATGTCAAAAATAACTCAGCACAGTCGCTTAAATTCTTTTTGCAGATGAAAAAACACTGGGCACAGACGCTCATATTCTTTTTGCAGGTGAAAAATCACTAGGAGCAGTCGTTTATATTCATAGAGCAGTTGAAAAATCACTCAGCGCAGCTCAAAACTTTCATGGAGATATAGCTTATATTCTCAGTGAAGTAGCTTATATTCTTTTGGGGTGTCAAAGAACACTAAAAGAAAAAGGCTCATTTCTGAGCCCTTTCCGTAGTTTTTGATTTTATTCTTTTATGAATTTCTTTACTGCTATTCCGTTTTCAGTTTGTACTTTTAAATAATACATTCCTCTAGTAAAGTCAGAAATATCAATATTAATCTTTGTCTGTATCATTGGTTGCTGTATTAGTAATTGCCCTTGAATATTATAAATTGAAATCATTTCATCTTTGTAATTATTTAAAGAAGTGTTTTCAATTGTAATATTATCATTAGCAGGATTAGGAAAAACACTAATATTATTTTCTTCATTAGATAATTCTGAAATACCGACACCTCCATTTGTAGTTTTAAGAATCGTTCCATTACCTCCAACAATATATCCTATATTGCTACTGGTGAAATATACTGATGCTAAACCACTAGTTGTTCCACTTGATTGTGCTGTCCAAATAGTTCCGCCATTGGTTGTTTTAAGAATTGTGCCATAATTGCCAACAGCATAACCCGTATTGGCATTGATGAAATAAACCGAACTTAACTTATTAGCTGTTCCGCTAGATTGTGTAATCCAACTATTTCCAGCGTCTGTGGTTTTAAGAATTGTTCCATTTTGACCAACAGCATAACCAATATTAGCATTGGTGAAATAAACTGAATATAGGATATTAGTTGTTCCACTGGTTTGTGATGTCCAACTACTTCCGGCGTCTGTGCTTTTAAGAATTGTTCCATCATAGCCAACAGCGTAACCTGTATTGACATCGGTGAAATAAATTGAACATAATGTATTATATTGCCCGCCTATTGCTCCCCAGAAATTACTTGAACTAATGATTAAACCATTGCTTATACCACCAGAGCCGCCAACAGCGTAACCTGTATTGGGATTGGTTAAAAAAACTGAATATAATTGCTCACCTCCGCCTCCTGTTCTCACCGTCCAACTGTTACCGGCATTCTGGGTTATAATAATTGTTCCAGTACCACCCACAGCACAGCCATTATTAGCATCGGCGAAATAAACTGAACTTAGATGACTAGTTGTTCCACTGGTTTGTAATGCTATCCAATTATTGCCAGCATTGGTAGTTTTAAGAATTGTTCCATTCATGCCAACAGTATACCCCGTATTGGAATTGGTGAAATAAACTGAAAATAAAGCTAAAGATATTCCGCTTGTTTGTGCTACCCACTGAGCATTAGTTTTAATTGTCATAGCAATTATAACTATTAAAATTATTGTAACTTTTTTCATTTTATTTTTATTTTAAATTTCACTACTAATTTGGCTTTTCAGTTCGCTGCGTTTTTTTAAGTGGGTTCCTGTTTCCACTTTTTTAAATTAAACTGTACATTCCTGAACATAGAAGACTGACGGTACAACCGTCAATCAGCGAGGGGAGCTTGCAAAGTTTTTCTATTTTTTTGTTTTTTCTACCTCAAAAAGTAGGTCATATAGATAATCTTTTGCTATTATATTCATTACAATCTTTTTAGGGCTAGCATATCCATTGAAAGCAGTAGTTCGTCCTTTAACAAGTTTTGATTTTTGTAGCGCATTACCAGTTTTAGTCTCATAAATTTCAATATTTCCTTCTGCTGAGAATTTTGCTGCTTTTTGTATAATACATTTTATTGTATAATCAGATGAATCTTGTTTTGTGGTAATTTTCTTATTTAATTCTACCAATTTATCAATTATTGGTTGTTCAAATCCATCTGATGTCTTTTCAACATAAAAGGTTTGTGCAGAAACAGTCTTTACAAAAAAGAGTAATAATGCGATAATTAATATTTTTTTCATTTTATTATAAATTTATTTGTAATTTCTACTCGTATGGCTTTTCGATATCGCCCCGTTTTTAATGGTATCTGGACTCCATTTTTTATTCATTACTTTTTAATTGTCCGTTTTGAATGCCAAAATCAAAAACTTTATTGTTAGAATATCTTGTTGGAGTTGAACTGGCATATAGAAAACAATACTCACCTTTTTCTAATGGCTGTTTGAAAGTAACTTTATAAATACCTTCTGTTACTTCTTCATAGTCAAATGAAACTTTTATTTTATTTGATATACCTGAAGAACTTCCATAAGCATTTGCATCACCTACCACCATTTCCCTACTATCTTTTTTTTCATCAAGTTTAACTAAACAAAATTCGTTAGGAGAAGTAGCAGTAGCAAAAAACCAATCATCTGCTCCTGGATTTGTATTGGTTTCAAAATAAAAATAAAAAACAGGACTGGTGTCTATTATCTGCATTTTGCTATTTTTCCCAGATATGTTGGATTTTAATTTATCTTTCGCAATTCCATAAGTATAATGTTGCGCAAGAGCTGTACCTAAACCACCAGAGCTGTTTGTTGAGGTTACAGTTGGGTCAACTCGTCTGATTATTTTTACACTATCTTTAGGATTATACAAATATATGCCTGTTTTGCGCATAGTCTTAGGATCGTTTAAATCCTTTTGATTTGCAACAGTTAATTGTGCTTTTGCGTCTGTTTTCATCATTTCATTGATTACATCTGCAGACACTCCATTGTCACTCAAATTTATTAAACCGTCCGTGCTGACATCAAATAAGGTATAACTCGTTTGAATTTTATTAACGATAACTGATGGCTGTAAACCAAGTTTTGAAAGTTTAATTACCTTTTCATTTGTCAGGGTATCAACTTTTGTTTGTGCATTTGCAGAAAAAGTAACAAAAGATAGAATTATAATTGTAATTATTTTTTTCATTTATTTTTATTTTAAATTTTACTACTAGTTTGGCTTAGTAGTGTCGCCCCGTTTGTAAAGTGGTTGCAAGTCTCCACTCTTTAATGTTATTTTATTTGGTCGAAATATTCATCAAAACGATTCAATTAGTTTTGGTAACATTTGTGTTTGCAACTTTCGGCAATATAATTTTAAAAAATATTGTGTCTATAAAAGTGGAGCAGTAAAAAGGAAGTACAATTATCGGAAAAGTAACATAAACATAAGTTAAAAAAACAAATGAAAATTGATTAATCCTATATACTGCTCCACAGGGCAAACGCATTATAAATATTAACTGTCCATAGTTGATAAAATGCACACAT